>PWUG01000426.1 GCA_003562605.1 Syntrophomonadaceae bacterium
GGATATAAAATATAAATAGCTGAAACAGGGAGGATATAATATGAATACTTCACGAAAGGAAGCCAAGCGCAATAAAAGGGCAACAGGTAAAGCAAAAACTTACCGGATAGTGGCAATAGTGCTAATTGTAGCCGGGCTCGGTATTTTAGGGTTTGCCGGAGTTCAACAGCTGATGGTCAACTACAGGCAGGCCCAACTGCGTGATGCTTTCGAAGCTACGGCCGGGTTTGTTCATCTGGACCGGAGTGAAAATCCGGAAACGGTAATCATTGAAGAATGGCAGCCGATGCGGTTGATTATTCCTTCTATCAATGTTGACCTGGTAGCCGTGGGCGGTGGGGATGTTTTTGATAAAGCCCTCCTTGACCAGGGCCCGACCCATTTCCAGATGAGTGATTTGCCGAGCACAGAAGGTGGCAATGTCGCTTTTGCCGGTCACCGTGCCGGGCGCTGGAATTTCTTTCTTGATCTCGACCAGCTTGAGGAAGGTGACGAGATATACCTCGATGTTGATGGGTACAGGTTTGTATATCTTGTCGAGTGGGTTGAAGTTTTTGACAAGTATGACTGGGGGCCGATAAATACTACCGAATATGCGGCGATTACCCTGCAGACCTGTGAACCGAAGCATGTTTCCAACCCTGACTGGCGCCTTATGGCCAGAGGCAGGCTTGATGAGGTTACTTATACGCCGGTGGAGGCACCGGAAGCGAATTAATTGCAGGCCCTGATGAATGGGACCTGATGCCGGGGGTAACAATGAGAGCTGAAGGGGCTGAGGATGCGGCAGCGACAAAAGAGCGGCAGTGCAGATTCTGCGAGACACCGCTGCGGCATACTTTTGTCGACCTGGGGGCTTCACCCCTTTCTAACTCTTACCTGCAGGCTGAAGAACTGACAAAAATGGAACCGTTTTACCCGCTGCATGTATATGCATGCTCGAACTGCTTCCTGGTTCAGCTTGAAGAACTGAGCAGCCCCAGGGAGATTTTTAATGATTACGCTTACTTTTCTTCTTTTTCCGAAAGCTGGCTGGAGCATTCCCGCGTTTTTGCGCAGATGGCTGCAGATCGTTTTAAACTTGAAAAAAACAGCAGAGTTGTCGAGATAGGCAGTAACGACGGCTACCTGCTGCGTTTTTTTAAGGAGATGGGTATTGGGGTCCTCGGGATTGAGCCTGCGGCTAATGTAGCCGAAGCGGCCCGGGATCAGGGTATTGAGACGGTAGTCCGGTTTTTCGACAGCGACCTGGCCGCTGAACTGGCAGCAGAGGGTAAGGGGGCAGATCTGCTGGTAGGTAATAATGTATTAGCTCATATACCCCGGATAAATGACCTGATGACCGGCTTAAAGAGGCTGCTTAAACCGAATGGTGTAATTAGCATGGAATTCCCACACCTGCTGAGCCTGATAGAAAAGAATCAGTTTGATACTATCTACCACGAGCACTACTCATATTTTTCGCTAACTACTGCAGAAACCATTTTCAGAAAACACGGTTTGACGCTATTTAACGCCGAATTACTTGATACCCATGGCGGTTCACTGCGTATTTATGCCTGTCACGAAGGTGTTTTCCGGCAGACCGAAGTAATAAAAACTCTTTTGGAAAAAGAGGAGAGCAGGGGTCTGAAAATAATTGAAACTTATGAGGCTTTTGGAGACCAGGTCCGGAGGGCCAAACGCTCGATCCTAAAATATTTAATCGGGTTGAAAGAAGCCGGCAGGAGTATTGCCGCTTACGGCGCCCCGGCCAAGGGGAACACTCTTTTGAATTATTGCGGTATCGGGACTGATTTTATTGACTATACTGTTGATTTAAGCCCGCACAAGCAGGGGTTATACCTGCCGGGAAGCCGAATCCCAATATATGGCCCGGATAAAATATTTGAAACCAGGCCTGATTACCTGCTTATCTTACCCTGGAACCTGAAAGAAGAGATTATGGGACAGATGGCGGATATAAGACAGTGGGGATGCAAGTTTTTAATTTTAATACCGGAAATTAATATATATTAGATTTAATAGTGCTTCCCGAACCTGCATGCTTTTATAGTGAGTGGAGAAATTATTTACTTTTCAGAAAGGATTATGGTTGCCGGGGGGAAATAATGTGAAGAAGCTATCTGCAGCTGCCGCACTGGTTTTAATATTAGGATTAGCTCTTTTTTCTGCTTCCTGCCAACCGGAAGAAGAGGAAGAATTTGATCAAGAAGCACTGGTTGCCGTTGATAACTATATCAACGAGATGACAGGTGCGTTAAGCGACGCCACCCTTCGTGCTGATTTGAAGGGCTGGGTAAGGGACTATTATGAAGATGATTTGCCCCTCTACTATGACGAAGAAAGACGGGAATGGTTAAAGGAGCATAAAGAGGAACTGGAAAGGGTCAGGCAGAAGCATTTGCACAGCGGCTTTCCTACAACCAAAGAGATAAGTGAATGGCAGGTAGTGGTTGTCCGGGGTGATATGGAGTGGAAGCTCGAGGGCGAGGAAGTAATTCAAGCTCTCAGGCAATTGGACGCGCTTTATGAAGAGATAACCGGAACAATTGATATGATTATAGACAATGATGGTGAACTTGATATGCAGCAGTCTGAACGGGTACTTGAACTTCTGGACGAAATTGATCCTGCTGTTGAGGAAATTCGTTCTGTTTTATTCCGGTAGCAGGTTAGAATAAGCTGCCGCGGCTTATAAATGAGGAGCTTTGTTGATGAAGTTTATAAAAACCGATTTGAAAGGCGCCTATATAATCGAGCTGGAAGCTTCTGAAGATGAACGCGGCTATTTTGCCCGCACTTTTTGCCGCCGCGAATTTGCTGAACAAGGATTAAATTACGAGGTAGCGCAGTGCAGTATATCTTACAACGCCAGGCGGGGAACTCTTCGCGGGATGCATTACCAGGTTGAGCCGCACAGAGAAGTAAAACTTGTTCACTGCGTGGGCGGGTCTCTCTATGATGTAATTGTTGACCTGCGCCCCGAATCGGATACTTACTGCCGCTGGATCGGTGTTGAACTGAGCCCTTTGAAGCGGCGACTGATCTATGTTCCGGAAGGTTTTGCGCACGGATTCCAGACATTAGAAGATAATACAACTGTTTATTACCAGATATCTGAGTTTTATGCACCACAATCTGCCCGGGGAGTGAGGTGGGATGATCCGGCATTCGGTATTAAATGGCCTCTTTCGGATCCGATTATCTCGGAGAAGGATCGGCTAATGCCGGATTATGAGCGATGAAAACAGTATTGCTGACAGGGGCGAGGGGTTTTATCGGGGCACACTGCCTGGAAGCTCTTTTAGAGCGTGGCTTCATGGTCCATGCAGTCAGCTCGCGGGGGCGCCAGAACAACTATCCCCGGCAGGTTGAGTGGCACCATGCCGATCTGCACAATGCCGAGCACCTCTTAAGATTGATGTGTGAAGTCAGGCCGGAGTACCTGATGCACCTGGCCTGGGATGTTTCGCACGGGGTTTACTGGAGTTCACTGGAGAATTTACGCTGGGTTAAGTCAAGCCTCAGCCTGCTGCAGACATTTATTGAAAACGGGGGAGAGAGGGCTGTGATGGCGGGCAGCTGTGCCGAATATGATTGGAGCTACGGTTACTGCACTGAAAACCTGACACCTTTAAACCCGGTAACTCTTTACGGGGTCTGTAAAAGTGCGCTGCAGTCAATTTGCGAAGCGGCCGGGCGGGAAGCAAATATCAGTACCGCCTGGGGACGGCTCTTTTTTTTATATGGACCAGGCGAGCATCCCGGCAGGTTGGTTCCAGCGGTGGTTACTTCCCTTCTTGAGGGAGAAGATGTGCTCTGCACGCACGGTGAGCAGATTCGGGATTATATTTACGTAAAAGATGCCGCCCGGGCGCTGGTTGCTCTGCTCGAGAGCGAGA
>PWUG01000086.1 GCA_003562605.1 Syntrophomonadaceae bacterium
GATCAAGAACTGCAGGAGTTCCATCGTAAGAGCACAGGTTTTATCTACAACGATTACGGCACGGATAATAAACATGACCCCTATAACGTTCTCCATGATTGCAGCTGTGTGCATGTGAGAAGGATGGATATAAAGACAGCGAAATATCATTTTGACAGCATCGAAGGTTCCAAGACCTGGTTGGAAAGCAACCGCGGCGCAGAAGGGGAGAAATGGCGCAGGTGCAAGTTTTGTTTGAAATAGATACATTTTAGGAGTGTGGTGAAAGAGATGGCCTGGCTCCGCCTGATCCTGCGTGATTTCGCCGAGGAAATGGCTCAGAAAGTTGAGGAAAGAAAGCTGGATAAAGAAGTGTCCAGGGATCTGGACCCTACATACTGGATACCTGGAAACCCAGCAACTTTCGCGACTGCTGGAGAAAACCCGTGGAAACTCATACTGGCCAGGGAGATCCCTACCAGCTCCGGCAGCAAGATTTACGGCCTGGACATGCAGTTCTTTCTCAAGGGTTTTTCCCCCAGGGGGCATCCGGTGGATGTTGACAACCTGTGCGAGCCCGTGTATTCAGTCTTAATCAACCAGCTAAAGTGGTTCAATGGAAAGCGAAACAACGTTCAATGGTTTTGTGCATCCAAGACACAGAGCCCAGATACCGGCCTTAAGCTCACCCTCTTTACAAAACCCTCAATCCAAATTAACCTCGGAGATGTGAAGCTGACGCCGGTGTTTGAGCAGGTTTACACGGGTAACATGCCTAAATCTGCTACTGATCCCGCATTTTCCCGGTGGGTAGATAAGCATATCACAGGGACTTTATCTCTGGCCAAAGTTACGGTTTTGCTTCGTTTTGGTGATGCTCGTATCAACTTAGGTGACATCGCTACCGGCAAACTTAAACCTATTCTTGATGGCTTGTATCCCCTGTTAGGGGGTACCTCTAGAGCTCCCGAAGACTGGAAAATCCAAACCCTGGCTGTAGAAAAAGGAACTAGAAATCTTACACCAAATTCTGTATCGGTAACTGTTTGGGAAGCAGCATGACTTGAGACCTGGACCAAGGATAGCGTTATTAAATCTGTTTATAACGGCACTCGAGGAAATTGAGTCCTTTCAAAGTTCTTGTGTCAAACACGATATAGAACTAGAAGAGATGCCGGTTTTTCTTGGAAGGGTAGAGGCCACCGTTGCACAGCTTGTCGGGGAGTACTACAGGGTGACAATGACCAGGGAGTGTTTAGCCCCCCACAATTGAAACTGCTGCAGCCTGGGCTAGGTGGAGCACTTAATAGAATTCTTACCTCATGGGTGAGATAACGCTGTTTCGATTATTGACTTGAGGTAAACTATAATCCAGTAATTAAATTTAAATCAACAAAAATATCAATCATATATCTCGACAATTTATGTTTTCTGAGACCGAGCTGTGCTTTCATAACATATAATGCGCTTTGCCATTCTCTCACACTTTGAGGGCTATAATTTACTGTGGAGTCATTATAGAAGTAAATAAATATCAGATAAGCGTCAATTTCATTTAATATTCTCAAGTAATAAAGATGAGCAAGGCGATTCGTATATTGATAAAAATTATTCATCCAATCCACAGTATCATTAATCGCCAAATAATTACGGGTTTCTTTGAGAGACTCCCGGATTAATGAAAGAGACTCTTCTCTTTTTGCTCCACAAGGAGTGCTTAAAATTTCAGGAATATTTGCTTTAGCTTCAACCTACAAGTATTTCGCTTGATCAGTGGTTGCCAAACCATCCCACTGTGGTCCGCCCTTTGGCCAAAACTTTGATAACTCCCTTTTCGGGGGATTGAGTTTTAATTGACTTAAAAAATATTGGTCTCTGTATTCAGCATAACCATCACTATGCAGAGGAGAAACCCATTCAATACGACCCATATTAATTCCCCGAACACTTACTGCTTTCATAATAGCGTTATTAAGCTGTTTAGTTTCGATATTAACCATATGCTGGATGGCTCGAAGGCTCCCAGCTTTTTCTGGAGGCTGAACAAACCTGCCCATGATTATGCCCTCCTCGGTTATAAATATTTAAGTTCTCTAATCATTCTTAATAAACGTTCCATGTTAAATCGCGGAAATGGTTAAAGGTGCGCGGCGCCAGCTAGCGCTCGCCCAGGTTGCGTTCCCCAAGAGAAAACATGAGCTGGTAGTTGAAATTATACTGGTCCAAAAGGGTTTCATCGGTATAGTCAAAGATATGCTTGACCAGCTCTAAAGCTAAAAGGATGTTCAGAGGAAAATTGGCACGGCCTCGATCCAGGCTGTACAGCACAGCAAATAGCTGTTCATCTATCTTGCAAAATACATGCTCGTAAAAGAGGGCTGCCCATGAATTTTCCAGCTTTTTAAGGGTTTTCGGGTGCAGCGTGGAAAAGCTGTTAAACAATTCTTGGTGTTTATGGCTGTTATATTCTTAATAAATTCGTTTAACACCACCAGGAGCAGATATTCTCAGATTTGCGCTCAATTGCTTTGTATTACTGTATTATATTCTACGTCAGATTGCAATATCCTTCTTTTTATGGAGGGGTTATCCAGTTAGTTTAGACTTTTTGCAGTGGAATCAAACCTATATAAAATATGGAGAATAATAAGATGGGGAAAACCATCGAACGCTGTAATACGTGTATCCTGCCAAATTCATGTGATCTGATTCCCTTTGACTCGGATGGTACATGTTTCTTGTGTAAATCAACCCGGGTAGCCGGAGCCCAAACCGAAGAAAAGAAATTTGATGAAAAAGAATTATTAGATCATATTGAAAGAATTCGTATCAAAGGAGAAGGCAGGCCCTATGATTGCGTTGTGGGAGTCAGCGGCGGCAGGGACAGTACCTGGCTGATTTATCTGCTAACCCAAAAACATCAACTCCGCTGTCTTGCTGTCTATTACCGCACTCCATTTACTTCGGATACCATCGACCAGAATATCCGCCGTATCGTAAAGCAGTTGGGGGCTGATTTTGAAGAAATTCAGTTGTCCCGTGAGTATCACCAGCGCATTACTAGAGAAATGATTCTGCTGTGGAAGAAAAAACCACATCGGGTGATCATCAATATGGCTTGTGCACCCTGCAAACTGCTCAATCGAGAAATTTATAGAATCACCGACCGGCATAACGTTCCGACGATTATCTATGGCACCAATATCTACGAGGCGGTTCAGATCGCCGCAGGAGTGTCCCAAAAACATGTGCTAATAGGAAAGAGCACCCGGGTGTTTACTCTGACCAATAAGATGAAAAAATCATGTTCCCTGATGTGGGACGGCATTAAACTGTTGTGCACCTCACCGGCTCTGTGGAAGTATCTATTTCTCGGCATTAAGTCTTCGATTATGTATATTTCGCCTCATACATTCTATTTGGCCCTGCGTTATCGCGGTGTCGAGATCTTTGATTATTTTTACAGCGGTCAGTGGGACGAGTCCGAATGCGAAAAAGCACTTAATGCATTGGGCTGGCAGCGTCCTCCCGGCTGCAACTCCAGTTGGAAGGCGGATTGTTCCTTTGCCGAAATTAAAAATGTCTTGTTTCAAAATACTATCGGCATTACGTATGCGGATGCCTTCTTCAGCAATATGTTGCGGGCAGGTGTGATGAGCCGTAAGGAAGCACTCCGTCGGGTCCAGACCGAAGGACAGTTCTCCCCACAGCGACTTAAAGAGGTCAAAGAAATCCTGGATTTAAATGAAGAGATCTTTGAAGTAAAGATGTAATCTTTTTTGTGCTGAATTGTAAATTCGCTGTCAAGTAGTTTATGCCGTTTAGATTTGTAGATTAGAATTTGCTTTCTGCTGGGATTATCATTATAATACTACATTTTTTTGC
>PWUG01000190.1 GCA_003562605.1 Syntrophomonadaceae bacterium
ACGTCAACGGCAGCCCCATGCGCCAGTAATCACCAAAATGATATCCTCCCGGACCCATAACCAGGGTATTTGACTGGTGCCCGATCGGAGTTAGGAAAGCACAGGACGCACCGATGGCCACGACCATCAGGAGCGGATCAACAGAAACACCCATCCCCGAAGCAATGCTGATGGCAATAGGGGCCATCAACAGGGCCGCCGCCGCATTATTGACCACATTCGACAGGAGCATTGTAATTATCAACAACAAAGTCAGGGTTGCCCAGGGCATAAAGTTTCCGGCCAGCCCGTAAATAGCTGCCCCGATAGCCCCGGCTCCGCCAGTTGTTTCAAGGGCCTTGCTGACAGGAATCATCGCTCCCAGTAAAACAATAATCGGCCAGTCAATACTGTCGTATAGTTCACGCAGGGATACAAAGCCGAACAACAACATTAATACAGCTGCAGCCATAAAGGCCACCTGGATAGGCAGCAACCCGGTTGTCGTGAGAGCCAGAGCTGCTGCAAAAATAGCAAGGCTCAGGAATATCTTCCTGGGCTGACCGAGACGTAAACCTCTTTCCAGGAGTGGCAAACAGCCAAGAGAGGACATGACTTCCCGTAAAACCTCATTTCGTCCCTGCAGGAGCAAAACATCCCCGGCCCTGAAACGAACCTGATCAGGCCTGGTTTTTAACCTGGAGCCCTCTCTTGATAACCCGAGCAGGTTAATACCGTATGCAGAACGCAGGTTTAAAGTACGCGCATTCTGGCCTTCCATTGGAGAATTTGTTGTCACTACCGCTTCGGTAATGTTTATTTCGTCGGACCGAAGGTCTTCCGCGCTCAGTTTTCTTGATGCAGTCAGCTCAAAACCGGTAACGTCAAGAAACTCTTTCAGCTCTTCGGTATCTGCTTTAATAATAATGTTGTCACCTGCCTGGAAAAACCGGTAGGGTGAAAAAAAAGGCAGCTTTTTCTTGTTGCGCACATGGCCCACTACAACAATATCGCCATCGGTTGCTTTGCCGAGATCAAGCAGTTGTTTCCCGGCAAATTTTGATTCTTCGGGGACATAAACTTCTGTCAGGTACTTGTCCACTTCAAAAAGATCCTCGGGGGATACCCGGCCTTTACGACACGGAATCAGCCGCCAACCGCCCAAAACTATGAATAAGACACCGAGGATCGCAACTCCTGCCCCTACAGGGGCAAAATCGAACATGCGAAAAGGCGCCCCCACAGTCGCCTCCGCCCTGTAGAGGGATATTATGATATTTGGCGGGGTGCCTATCTGGGTCATCAATCCCCCCAGAAGTGAGCCGAAGGCAAGGGGCATTAAAAAAATTGACGGCGCCCTTTTACTTTTTCGGGCCATTCGGATGGCTACCGGCATAAAAAGGGCCAGGGCTCCGATATTATTCATAAATGCCGAACATATTGTAACCGCTGCGACCAGGGTTGCGAGCTGGATATGCAGGTGCTGGTTGATGCGGGACATCTTCCTGACTATGGAATCAACTATACCGGCATTCATCAAGGCCCGGCTAATAATCAATACTGCAGCCACTGTGATTACTGCCGGATGGCTAAAACCATTGAAAGCATCTTCACCGGCAATTATGCCGGTAAAAGTTAGAAACAGCAGAGCTGTAAGGGCGACAATATCATAACGCCAGCGTCCCCAGATGAAAAGGGCCAGAATAAGAATTAAGGTAACATAGACAATATACTGCTCCAGCATTAGATCCCCGCCCCCTACAGTAATCTTACCTTAACTGCAACAGATCTATTGAGCCGTTTGAAGTGGTAATGCTGATTTTGTGCCCTCCACCATTCAACATTCCAACAAGCATTGTCTGAGACAACTCGACAATATCAACATTAAGATTACTGACACTAACGGTACCGTTCGAAGTGCTTGCTTCAAGATCAGCCTCCAGTGAAGACAACAGGGAAAGGGTTATTGAGCCGTTGCTGGTCCTTATTTCGATGGCTTCATGAAGTGCAGGCAGTTCGGCCTCGATACTGCCGTTGGAAGTCCTAAGGCCGCCCAGGCCCTTCACACCTGCAGCGGTAATATTGCCGTTGCTGCTTCGCGCTGAGACTATACCGTTGACGTTACTGACTGACACACTCCCGTTTGAGGTCGAGAGAGCCGCATTTCCCGTTACATCTTCCAGTTTAATATTTCCATTCGAGCAATCAATCACTTCGACGAAGATATCTTCAGGTACTTTTATTTCGTAACTGACAGTAACATCTGTACTTTGATCGGGATGTTCAGTCTGAATAACCATCCTGTCGGCAATGTCGATAAATATTTCTACCTCATCCAGGGCAGGCTGACCTCGAAAGCTTTCTTTCAATGCAAATATCTCAACATTAGACTGATCCCATCCGGTAATGGTTACATCGCCATTTGAGTTGTAAATTTCTATGGTAGTTCCCGATCTGACCTGATAAGATTGGTAAAATTCTTCCGTGGCCCTGACTCCGCCACAGCCACTAACCACCAATAACGCTGAAATGGCTGCTGTTGCCATGATTAATGGGTTCCTTATAACCATCATATCTAATCCCCCCAAATTATTTTAATTCTATGTTTTAATATGGCAATATAATATCCTGAAGTATCGAAAACAATCAAGAGGAAAGATCCTTCCCAATTAATCTTTTTTCAGGGCTGCCCTTCCCCAAAATCGGACTTTATTGTATAGTAGTGCATAGCCTACAGGAAGAGTTGATTGCTATGAAGCGTTATTTGCCTTACCTGGCCGGAATAGGAGTTGCCCTCACCTGGGGATTTTCATTTATGTTTACTAGGGGAGCGCTCGATTACCTGTCGCCTTTCCACCTGCTCGGGCTCAGGTTTGCAGCTGCAGTCACCGCCATGGCTTTGCTGCGGATGTTGGGTATTATCAGGATTAACGTAACTCCAAAAGACTACCTGAGCCTGCTGCCGCTGGCGTTATTTCAGCCGATTCTATATTTTTCATCGGAAACAATCGGTGTTCTGCTCACTTCCGCGTCTTATGCCGGAATGATGATTGCAATAATCCCCATTTTCGTGGCTATCCTTTCGGTATTTTTTTTGCGGGAATATCCGAACCGGCTGCAGGTTTTATTCATAACTGCTTCGGTGTCCGGAGTAATCTTTATTATCTACATGGACACCCAGTCGATTACCGGTATAAACCCACTTGGCACGCTTGCCCTGCTGGGAGCGGTCGCCGCTGCAGCAGGCTTTAATATCGCTTCCCGTAAGGCATCGGTTAACCATCCGCCGCTTCAGACAACCTGGGTGATGATGGTCTTCGGCGCTGTTATATTCAACGGCGTCGCCCTGACCCAGCATTTACTGGCCGGTAATTTAGAAACTTACCTGGGCACACTGACAGAGCTCTGGATGACAATTATTTACCTTGGCGTAGTTTCTTCGGTTGCCGCCTTTTTTATGTATAACTACGTCCTGAGCAAGATTACCGCAACCCAGGGTTCTGTCTTCGCCAATATGGTAACAGTTGTTGCCATAGCTGCAGGCGTGACTTTTCGCGGCGAAACTGTTTTCTGGTACCAGTTAGTCGGCACCGCAGCCATCCTGGCCGGTGTCTGGGGAACAAACCGCTTTGCCCCCGCCCCGCCACAGAAATACCATGAACCGGAAAGCGCTGCCGAGAACCTAACCTAGCAAATCATATCTCTACATGCTTATTCCGTAAATAAAAGCATCCCCGTATTTACCAGGGATGCTTTTAAGCTCGAAGATTATCGAAACCTTTTAGACACGGACTACTTTTTCTGCCTGTAAGCCGCGATTTCCTTCAACGACTTCAAATTCTACATTTTGACCTTCGTCTAATGTC
>PWUG01000058.1 GCA_003562605.1 Syntrophomonadaceae bacterium
ATTGATGATGCAGCAGAGATCATCAGGAAAGCAGGGAAAATTGTTGTCGCTGACTGTGTCTGTCGTAAAAGTAAAGATGTGCTGGACAGATCCTGCGGTGCCCCGCTGGAAGTCTGTCTACTTTTCGGCTCAATGGGGCAATATTATCTCGATAATAAAATGGGCCGGGAGATCAATGTCGAGGAAGCGATAGGTATTGTTTCCCGTGCCCAGGAAGCGGGCCTGGTAACCCAGCCGGCCACATCTGCGAACCCCACCGGGATGTGTAATTGCTGCGGCGATTGCTGTGGGGTATTAGCTTCAATTAAGCGCGATCCCAACCCCGGGGAGCTTGTTTATTCAAATAACTATGCTGAGGTTGATTCAACTAGTTGTATAGAGTGTGGCGAATGTGCTGAAGTTTGCCATATGGAGGCTATTTCCTTTGAAGGTGGTAAACCAGCCGCAGTATTGAAAAACCGCTGCATTGGGTGCGGCGTTTGTGTTCCGCGATGCCTTGCAGAGGCAATTTCACTAAAGCCAAAACCGGAAGAAGAGAGGCGCAAGCTGCCGGAAAACAGTTTTGAACAAATGATGACGATGATGACGATACGCAGCGAAAACTAATTGCGGGCCGCTTCAATCTCTTCTTGCAGCCAAAGGCATAAGTCTTCTAAGCCCTCACCTGTTTTTGCGGAAGTCTTAATGATTTTAAGCTGGGGGTTTAGCTTTTCCGAACGCTCTTTGAGGGCTTCATAATTGAAATCTGAATACTCAAGGTAATCGGTTTTACTGACCACTAAAAGATCGGATACCGAGAACATCAGGGGATATTTAAGTGCTTTGTCATCACCTTCGGGAACGCTTAAAACCATGGCCTTTCGTGTCTGACCGAGATCGAAGTCTGCGGGGCAGACCAGGTTGCCTATATTTTCAATCAGGATCACATCTGTAGCGCTGAGGTCTATCTTTTTCAGCGCTTCTTTGATCATCGGGGCATCAAGATGACAGGAACCGCCGGTTCGCAGCTGCACTGCGCTTACTCCTTCTTTAGCCACTTTTTCGGAATCGACCTGTGATTCAATGTCTCCTTCTATCACTGCAAAGTGATACTTATGCTTCATTCGACGCAGCATTTCGATGATTAAACTGGTCTTTCCTGCGCCCGGTGAAGCCATAATATTTAACATAAAAACGCCGTTTTGCCGCAGCTCTTGCCGGATCTTTGCTGCAAGATCATGGTTATCGGCTAGTATTGTTTTTTTAATATCTATTAAGCGTACCTTATCCATTAGATCACCCCTATACTTTCGATCAGGAATTCATTGCCCCCGGTTACCTGCCCCCTGTGGCCAGAACAAAGAGGGCAGGCCGGATCGCCCTTTCTTATATCTGCAGAAAAGAGATGGGCACAATTTTCACAACGAAAAGTTACCGGGATTGTTCTAATCATAATCTTCGCCCCTTCAGCCATGGTACCCTTGCTGAGATAGTCGAAATAGCGCTGCACCCATTCTTCGGTAATATCGCGTATTTCTCCCACCTGTAGTTGTACAGAAACGATTTTATCTGCCCCGTTTTCTTCAGCATGCTTTAAAACAATCTCAAGCAGTGATTCAGTAATAGCCAGTTCGTGAATATTGCTTACCTCCAAATTGAAGCTCTTCAAATGCCTGGTTAAGTAGTTGATGAGTCGTTCCAGGGTTGTGCGTTATTGTTCCAGTCAGCGGATAACCAGTAAAACCATCGCCTTCCATTTTGCCGAATTTACGGCTGACGGCACTTAAAAGGGCCCAGCCTTCCTTGCCAAGCAGGTAAATAAGCAGCTCTTGTTCAGGCCGGGTGAGTTCTTGGGCGGCTTTTTTAAGGTGTGCAGGGTTGGTAAGGTAAGCAGTAATTGCTTTTTCTCTCTGAGGGCGATGACGATGGGTCTCAATATCATGAACTACGCACATATTGAGCAGCCATTGTCATCCATTATCATATCCCCTTGTTTCAGGTGAAATATTCACCTGCCTTCTAATAAGTCCTGACGGTTAGCTTGCCTGCCTCTTCAAAACCAAACCAGTATATTTCAATGTTCCAATCAATTAAATCCCTGTGAATAAATAAAGGGGTGCCATCCAGTTCAACTGACAAATAAGACTCTTCATTTGGGGGTGTTCCTGCATTCACGGCAGGAATTGTCATGCTGCCCGCTCATGAAGAGCGTATGGTATAGCTGAGGGTGTGTGCTTCACCGTCAGCTGTTAGCGCCTCCATTGCCTCAGCAGTGATCCGAATACCGGGGGCTTCATTAAGATAGATGTCTTCAGCTATTTTTTCTGTACAGCCGGAGAGGATAGTGATCAAGAGGAAGCAGAGAATGGCAATCAGATGGGCTTTCTGCAACGGTATACATCTCCTGTCTTAGAATCGGAATCATTCTTACTTCGCTTATTATACCACTGTAGAAATCAGATGAGTAAGATTTGAAGAAACCGGTGGCAATCCATATCTTCATTAAAAAAAGCCTGATGCTGTCAATAACTCTGTTCCCTTATTACTGTTAAGAGTGAAGCAGCAACTCCGTCCCCGTGCTTCCGGGAATGCTATCTGCCCTTTATCATTGCTGCGGCATAATTATACTGATAAAAATATTTTTGCCACTCTTCATCAGTAGTATTAAATTCATTATCATAAATAAAATGATCGATAAGCGCTTCCCGGGTTCTCAACACTTCTCTTAACCTTTTCCTGTTTTTAGGGTCTTCCACAGTCAGGTAAAGCAGGTCTAGAGCCCTTTCAAATGCTGCCTGACTTTGACTAATCTTGCCTTTTTGCTTCCATTTTATACACCGTTCCAGGTCAGCACCGATATTTGCCAACTGTTCAACCAGGGAAAGTTCGAACCAGCGCCCTGCTGAAAGCTCTTTATGGATCGTCATTTTTCCACCAGCTTTTCTACAACCGCAATAATCTTATCTCTGATTTCTTCGCTTTCAATATTTCGGGATCTATTGTTTTGTGAAGGACGCAGATTGATCATTGAATCAAACTCCAGCCAGTTTTCATTGCCGACTTCATCAGGATAAAAGTTAATACCCCACAAATCTTCTTGCAGCGAACCGTGCTGTAATAGATAGTCTTCCTGATCAGCATGCATTTCAGCATCTACTACCATTACTTCTTTATTAATATCGATAACTGCTTTAACTAAACCATCAAACATCTTATCAGACATTTCCTTAAGCTCTTTATTGCTTATCTTATCCTCAACAAATTTCACAACTATCAAGTCCTTATCGTATAGAAGTATATTTTGCTTTAAGTATAATTAATTATAGCATGCTCACTTTAGCGATCACAATCAAATACATTAATGAAGCATGGGGACGGAGTTATTGCTTCATTAATCTCAATATCGAATCGGCTTAAAAAACCGGTAAAAGGCAAAACAGGGGCCGGTTAGGAGTAACCTCTCAAAGCGATACAAATTGGGTGCGGTTAAAACAAGTAATCTCAAAAATTTTAGCTGCTTGGTCATTCACTATGTTTAATCAGCTCAAAAAAATGCCTGTTTTTGGAAGAAAACACTTGATTATATTATAATATTATTATATAATTATATAGCAAGGAGGTGTTTACCATGTTAGATAATAAAGAGGTTGTTACAACCTTACCCGTAGTAGACCTACAAAGGGCCAGGAAATTTTATGAAGAAAAACTGGGCCTCGGGTCACCTGTTTCTTCAAGTGACAATGATGTAACCTATGAGACAAGACAGGGAAACAAGTTATATCTATATCAGCGGGAACAAACTAAAGCTGATCATACTACTTTTACCTTTCTTGTAGAAGATGTTGCAAAGGAA
>PWUG01000165.1 GCA_003562605.1 Syntrophomonadaceae bacterium
CTCTTTTTAAGGGAGTTAGAGGGCGCCCGCCGGTGGATATTGATGCAATTGTAGATATATTGATGAAAGTATCGCGCCTGGCCATTGAGCTGGAAGACTCAGTTGACGAAATCGATATAAATCCGCTTATAGTCTATGAAAAAGGAGCAGGTGCTGTTGCCGCAGATGCACTGATCATACCGGTAATAAAACATGAATGATCTGGCATGACAAAATTAATACTTATGTTATAATAGTAATCGGGTGAAAAAAAATGGCTAATCTTAAAATTAAATTTGCTGATTATATAATTGTCGGGGCTATCCTGATTTTAGGGGCATCCGGTTTTTGGTTTAACCTTCAACAGGTTAGCGCTGCAGAGCACAAATATGCGACAGTTTATGTCGAGAATCAGCAGGTGGCTGAATTATCATTGACTCCCGGGGATCAATTCAGCTACTCCTTTAATTTTGGTGAAGATGACAGAAATACAGCATTAATTGAAATTGACGACGGGCGGGTAAGAATGCTTCCGCTTGATGATCATATCTGTCCCAAGCATATTTGTTCCCATACGGGCTGGATCGAATACTCTTATCAAAGCATTGTATGCCTGCCTAACCAGATTATGATCGTATTTTCTGAAACTGTATCAGGCGATATAGGCGAAAATCTTGACGGAGTAACATATTAGCCCCGGCTTTACCCGGCTGATATCGTTATAATCCGACCAGCACCTGGTTCTTGTTGACAAAGAATTTAAAGGTCTATATAATTACTTTAGTTTTTTTGGGGTGTGAATCATGCACATATACCTGCCTGAAGTAATATTGAAAGATGGTGAAGCAGTCGACTTCAGTTTTGAAGAAGGGCTTTCTGACTGCTTCGATGATTTTTCAGGAAGTGGAAACTTAAACCTGTTGATCAGCGTTTCCTGCAGTGGAGATAAATTGATGGTCAGTGGCAGCCTGGATGCATCAGTTGAGGTTGTCTGTTCACGGTGCCTGGAAACTTTTGAACATATTTTTAAAACTGATTTTACCGAAGCCTTTACAATTATAAAAAAAGTGCCAACAGGTGATTCTCCCAATATATTGGCTGATGAGACTGCCAATATGCTTACCGTAACAGGAGACTATCTTTATCTTGACGAGTATATTCGCCAGTTAATTATTCTGGCCCAGGATTATAGTCCGCTTTGTAAGGCAGACTGTAAAGGCATCTGTGCCGGATGTGGAGTCGATTTAAACAATTCATTCTGCCTTTGCAGCAAAGATGACAGCCATATCGATGTAAGGCTGTTAAAATTAAAAGAGTTAAAATCAGGCAGATAAGAATAACAAGGAGGCGTTATAGTGGCTGTTCCCAAGAGGAGAACCTCTAAGTCAAAGCGGAATATGAGGCGAGCCCAGAATAAACTTTCGGTTCCCCGTCTGATTCCCTGCCCGCAGTGTCACGAATTAAAGCCCGGACACCGGGTTTGTTTAAATTGCGGTTATTATAAAGATCGGGAAGCTGTAAAAGTGAAATAACAAAAATTTTTCAGTACGCTCCTATTGCTAATTGCATGGCGATAAGGGGCGTACTATATTTATGGCTAACTATGTAAATGGGAAGTGGTTTTTTTGGTGCGAGTGGCAGTTGATGCTATGGGCGGGGATTATGCTCCTGATGAAATAATCAGCGGCGCATTGTCCGCGCTTACTTATTTGGACGATCTGTATCTTATACTGGTTGGTCGGGAAAATGAAGTTAAGAAATCCCTGGAAAAATTGCAATATCCTAAACAGCGACTGGAAATACGCCATGCTGAAGAGGTTATAAAGTGTGACGATGATCCGGGGTTATCGATCAGGAATAAGAAAGAATCCTCGATGGTAAAAGCTCTGCAGATGGTCCGTACAGGAGAAGCAGACGCAGCCCTGAGTGCCGGAAATACCGGTGCGCTCATGGCCGGTGGGCTTTTATTCCTTGGGCGGTTAAGCGGTATCAGCCGCCCGGCTTTACTAACGCCAATGCCCAGTTTTAGCGGCAAACCTGTTTTATTTCTTGACGTTGGAGCCAACATGGATGCCCGCCCGGAGCAACTTTTACAGTATGCGCATATGGGCCGTATCTATGCACAGCAAATATTGGGCTATCCGGAACCGCGGGTAGCTTTGCTCAATGTAGGGGAAGAGTCAAATAAAGGGAACAGCCAGGTAAAAAAAGCATATACATTGTTTGAAGAACATCTGCCCGGTTTTTGCGGAAATGTTGAAGGAACAGAGGTTTTTTTTAATGCTGCAGAAGTCGTGGTTTGCGATGGTTTTATCGGGAATATCTTCCTAAAAACATCTGAAGGTTTATCCAGGGCCATTCTCAGCTACTTCAGGCAGGAAATACCAAATAAGCTCAGTTATAAAATTGGCGCATTACTGCTCAAACCTGTTTTTCTCGGTTTGCGTGACAAAGTTGACGCCTCCGGTTATGGCGGAGCACCGCTGCTGGGAATAAACGGTCTTTGCGTCAAGTGCCATGGTTCATCCAAAGCCAGGTCAATAGAACAGGCTTTACTTAAACAAGCCTACCCGTTTGTAAAGAAAAATGTAATTCAACAACTTCAGGCTGCCATGGTTACACTCAGAGTTGAGATCGGGGAGGACCCTTGCCGTGAATAAACGGATCAAGACAATTATTACCGGAACCGGAGCCGCCCTGCCCAAACAAATTATTACAAACAGTGATCTTGAAAGAATGGTTGAGACCAGCGATGAATGGATTGTCTCCAGGACAGGGATCCGGGAGAGAAGAAAGCTGGAGGAGGGCTTATCCAGTATAGATCTTACAGAAAGAGCTTCCCGGGAAGCCCTTGAAAGAGCCTCGGTGGATCCATCTGAGCTTGATTTGATTATTGTAGCAACGGTAACACCTGACTACCCTACGCCTTCAACTTCCTGCTTGCTGCAGGCCAGGCTGAAAGCTTTTAAGTCTGCAGCGTTAGATATTTCTGCCGGATGCACCGGCTTTATTTATGCCCTTACGGTCGGTCATCAGTTCATTAGCAGTGGTATTTATAATAAAGTACTTGTCGTTGGGGTTGAGGTTCTGACTCGTGTTACCGATTGGGAAGATCGCAGTACATGTGTCTTGTTTGGTGACGGAGCGGGGGCAGTAGTGCTCCAGGCAACAGATGAAGAGAGGGGTTTTATTAATTTCTCGCTGAAAGCTGATGGACGGGGTGCAGAGCTTTTAATTATTCCTGCCGGCGGCAGCGCTATGCCTGCCAGTACAGAGACTGTACAAAAAAGACTGCATTCTATAAAAATGAACGGCAACGAAATATTTAAGTTTGCTGTACGGGTGGTTGAAGAAACGCTGCAAGAAATGATGGGACGTGAAAAACTAAAACCGGAACATCTTGATTATCTATTTTTACACCAGGCAAACCTGAGGATTATTGAACATATCCGCAAGCGCCTGAAGCTGCCCCAAGGTAAGGTTCCTGTAAACATCGATCGTTTCGGCAACATGTCATCAGCGACAATACCGATTGCCATCCATGAAGAAATTGTTGCAGGGCGGCTGAAAGAAGGCGATTTAGTTGCGATGGTTGCCTTTGGAGCAGGCCTGACCTGGGGTGGTCTTTTAATGAATTGGTAACTGAGGAGTTAAGACTGCTATGAAAACCGCATTTCTCTTTCCCGGACAGGGAGCACAATATGTTGGTATGGGTAAAGACTTCTATGATCGCTTCCCGGAAGCCCGTTCGGTTTTTGTTCAGGCTGCAGAAGATTTGGGACCTGAATTCCTGGAAATGATTTTCTCCGGGCCGGAAAGCAAGCTTCAGATGACTGAATATACCCAACCGGCAATTCTTACTGTAAGCGTTGCTAT
This sequence comes from Syntrophomonadaceae bacterium, assembly GCA_003562605.1. The sequence continues at coordinate 3,856 of PWUG01000165.1, forward strand.
TTATCGTGTTCTCGATAAGCTGGGTTTTCAGGCATCCGGTCTTGCAGGACTGAGCCTCGGGGAATACAGTGCCCTGGTAGCTGCGGAAGCGCTGCAATTTCACCAGGCTTTGCCCCTGGTTCAAAAGCGTGGAATATTCATGCAGGAAGCAGTTTCTGCCGGTGAAGGCTCCATGGCTGCTATTATGGGTCTTTCAAATGAGGTTGTAGAAAAGGTATGCCATGATTCCGCTTCTGAAGGACTGGTATCACCGGCCAACTATAATTGCCCCGGGCAAATTGTTATCTCCGGCAATGTGAGGGCCGTTAATTTTGCAGTCAGGCTTGCCAGGAAAGCTGGTGCAAAAAAAGTAACCGAGCTCAAGGTAAGCGCACCCTTTCACTGTGCCCTGTTGCAGCCGGTTGAAGATCGTCTGTCCCGTCAACTGGATAATATTACCATTAAAAAACCTGCAATCCCGGTGGTTTTTAACGTTTCTGCTCAATTTAGCGGAAACCCCGGGCAAATAAAAGCTAACCTGGTAAACCAGGTCAGCACCCCGATCCTCTGGGAACAATCAATTCGAAACCTGATTACAGCCGGGATTGATTCTTTTATCAGTCTTGGACCCGGCAATTCTCTAAGCAGGCTGATGAAACGGATTGCTCCCGAGCTGAAAACTTTTTCGGTCGAAGAAGCAGGCGATATCGATAGGTTGCTTGAACTTTAAATGCAGCGAGGTGTTATTATTGGATTTAACAGGCAAAACAGCGATAGTAACCGGCGCTTCCAGAGGAATCGGCCGGGCCACGTCAATATCTTTAGCCCGTGCAGGAGCATCTGTGGTTATAAACTACAGCCGGAACCAGGCTGCAGCGGAAGAAGTCAAGAAATATATTGAAGATTACGGTGGTTCAGCCTATACTTTCCTGGCTGACGTCTCTGACTACAGTCAATGTGAAGCCCTCGTGAAAAGTTCTATTGATCAATTTGGAAGAATTGATATACTAATTAATAATGCGGGTATCACCCGCGATAATTTGCTGGCCAGGATGAAAGCAGAAGAATGGCAGGAAGTAATTGATACCAATCTAACCGGGGTTTATAACTGCTGCCGGGCCATAATGAGACCTCTGCTGAAACAAAAAAGCGGCGGCCGGATTATTAATGTAGCCTCGGTAGCCGGAATACATGGCAACAGCGGCCAGGCTAACTATGCTGCAGCTAAGGGCGGTGTAATCGCCTTTACCCGCACCCTGGCCAAGGAACTCGGATCTCGTAATATAACTGTGAATGCAGTTGCACCAGGGTTTATTGAGACGGAGATGACAGAAGCCATCTCGGATCAGGTGAAGGAACAGGTTTTATCCCGCATCGCCCTCAGCCGTTTTGGCCAACCGGAAGATGTCGCTGAGGTAATTTTATTCCTGGTAACATCTGCCGGATATATTACCGGCCAGGTTATTGCAGTTGACGGCTTTTTATCAATGTGACATCTCGTCATTATCATGATAGACTATAATGAATACTTTTAGGGAGGAGGGGTGAATCTGTGAGCGTTGAGACAAAGGTCAAAGATATTATTGCCGATCAGCTTGAAGTGGCGGTCGACAAACTTACCGCCGAAACTACATTTGAAGATATCGATGCTGATTCATTGGATATTGTGGAACTGGTCATGGCCCTGGAAGAAGAATTCGACCTGGAAATTTCCGACCAGGAAATTGAAAACATTAAAACCGTTGGCGACGTTATTAAGTATATAGAATCCCAAGTATAGAGAATTCTTGAGGTGAAAATGTGCGTAGAGTTGTAATAACCGGGGTCGGACTTGTATCACCATTAGGTTCGGATAAAGTTGAATTCTGGAATAATCTAATTGAGGGAAAAAGCGGTATTTCTGCTGTAGAGAGCTTCGATGTCAGCCAGTATCCCTGCCGTATTGCAGGGGAAATAAAAGATTTTGATCCTTCCCGGTACATGGAAAAAAAAGAAGCGAAAAGGGTTGACCGTTTTACCCAGCTAGGAATTGCTGCAGCCTTACAGGCCTGGCGCGATGCGGGCCTTGACAATATTGATTTGGATAAAGATGAGATCGGAGTCCTGGTTGGCTCCGGTATCGGCGGTATTCAAACCGTAGAGCAGCAGCTCAAGGTTCTGGCAGAAAAAGGACCGCGAAGGGTTAGCCCGTTTCTAGTTCCCGCGTTGATTGCCAACATGGCCTCGGGTTATATATCTATTCTCCTGGGGTTGCGTGGTCCGAATTCAACAGTAGTAACTGCCTGTGCTTCTTCGACCCACGCAGTTGGTGATGCCTGGCATATCATCGGGCGGGGTGATGCTGAGATTATGCTTGCCGGTGGTGCCGAAGCAGCAATCAGCCACCTTGCTTTTTCCGGGTTTTCTTCTGCACGTGCCTTATCAACCCGAAATGATGAACCTGAACGAGCATCCCGTCCTTTTGATCTGAAGCGGGATGGCTTCGTGATGGGTGAAGGCGCCGGTATTGTTATTCTCGAGACTCTGGAGCATGCTCTTTCCCGGGGTGCTGCAATCTATGGTGAAATAGTAGGTTACGGTATGTCCGGCGATGCTTATCACATGACAGCTCCTGACCCTGAAGGGCGAGGGGCGTTTTTAAGTATGCACCGGGCATTAAAAAGTGCCTCGATAGCACCTGAAGAAGTTGACTATATTAATGCACACGGCACCTCTACTGAATTTAATGACAAAATAGAAACTATGGCTGTCAAAAAACTGTTTGGTGAACACGCTTACAAGCTCGCCGTAAGCTCGACGAAATCAATGACCGGACATCTTTTAGGGGCTGCAGGAGCTGTTGAACTTATTGCCACTTTGCTGACCATGCAGCACCAGGTGATCCATCCTACCGTAAATTATGAATACCCCGATCCGGATTGCGATCTCGACTATGTGCCAAACCATGCCAGAGAGGCTGCTGTCAATGTGGCCATCTCCAATTCTTTCGGTTTCGGCGGGACGAATGCTACCCTTGCAGTCAAAAGGTACCTGCCTTAAAAAATTTTTAAGAGGGATGCAGATGCACTGGCCTGATAGAATCAAGTCTTTTCTCGAAAGTGTGGGTTGGGAAATTAACAACCTCAACCTCTATGAGCAGGCTTTAACTCACAGTTCTTTTGCCCATGAAAGGGGTCAGCGTCGCACTAACAACGAACGTTTGGAATTTTTAGGCGATGCGGTTCTTGAATTAATCATCAGTGATTACCTTTATGAAGCATATCCACACTTTCCTGAGGGAAAACTGACCAGGTTGCGGGCTGACCTGGTTTGTGAAGCATCTTTAGCCCGCCTGGCATTTGAATTAAACATAAGCGAGTATCTTCGTTTGGGCAAAGGTGAATTACAGGGCGGAGGTGCAAGCCGCCCTTCTTTGCTGGGTGATACGGTAGAAGCCCTTATCGGTGCATTATATCTAGATATTGGTCTTGAAAAATGCATGCAGTACGTGCTTGATCTTTATAAACCGATTTTGAAAGATCTTCAGGAAGGTATATTGCGCCGTGATTATAAGACACTGCTGCAGGAGTTTTCCCAGGCCCGCTATGCAGTAACCCCGTCATACAGGATAATCGACGCGCGGGGACCTGATCACGATAAAGAATTTGAAGCCGAGGTAGTTTTAACCGGTGAAGCTGTTGGCTGCGGCCGGGGCCGCAGTAAAAAGGAAGCGGAGCAGGCAGCAGCGAAAGAAGCCTGGTTTAAAATCACACCTTAGAACCACGCTTGGTTTTGTCTCACACCTTATATTTAGGAGTTTTTTGGCGTGCATTTAAAAAGAATGGAACTGTTTGGCTTCAAATCATTTGCTGAAAAATCGGAGCTGAGCTTAAGTCCCGGCATTGCTGTAGTTATTGGCCCAAATGGATGTGGCAAGAGTAATTTGGTAGATGCAGTACGCTGGGCCCTTGGTGAACAAAGCATCAAATCCCTGCGCGGTACTCGCATGGAAGAAGTAATATTTTCAGGCAGCGAAAGCCGTAAACCGCTAAATTTTGCCGAGGTATCGCTTACCTTTGAAGGGGCCGGAGCTTTTCTTAACCTCGATTACGATGAAATAACAATTACCAGGCGACTCTTTCGAAACGGTGACAGTGAATACTACATTAATAAATCCCCCTGCCGCTTAAAAGATATTACTGAATTATTTATGGATACCGGGCTCGGTAAAGAAGTTTACTCGGTTATCGGCCAGGGGCGGGTAGATGAGATCATTAACAGTCGTCCTGAGGAGCGCCGGGAAATCTTTGAAGAGGCAGCAGGTATTTTTAAATATAAAATAAGAAAAAAAGAAGCCAGGCGCCGCCTGGATGAGACCAGGGAAAACCTGGTCCGGGTTCAGGACTTAATCTATGAACTGGAAACCCAGATTGATCCGCTTAAAGTACAGGCTGAAATAACCCGGCAGTACCGCTCTTTTCAGGAAAGGATCGAAGGTGAAGAAAAGAAACTGCTTTCCTATCGCCTTTTGCAATCCCGTGAACAGCTCGACAAGGTAAATAAACAGCTTCAATCTGTAAACAATGCCCTGGTCGCTTCGGTTGCCAGGGGTGGTCTGCATGAGAAAGAGATTCAGGATCTGAAAAATCGCCATCATGACCAGCAAAACGATAAGAAGAAACATGAAGAAAAATTAAATCAGGTTTCAAGAGCCCTCGAGCATAAGGACAGCGAGGTAAAGATCCTCATAGAAAGGGAAAGCCGTTTCCGGGAGCAGCTTGAGCAAAACAGGCAAAGGGTTAAACAACTGGATCTATTGATACAGGAGTATACCATACAGAGAAGCAGATCAGAACTGGACCTTGAAGATAAAAAAGCCGGGCTCGAGAAGTTAAATAACGATCTCGGGAAGTTTAGAGAAGAGCTATCTGAACTCGAATCGAGCGTTTTGGCGGGCGAGGTAGATAAAAAACGGGAAGATATTTACCGGGCCGGTATACGTAAAGAAGCTGCTGCATCGGCTATCGAAGAATTAAACCGACGGCTTGAGCGTTTACAGGCTCAAAAAAAATCTTATAAAGAAGAAGAATCTATTTTTGAGGAAAAACAGTATCATTTAGAAACAGCTGAGAAGGAGTCCGAAAAACAGCTTGACCGTTTAAGGGATCTGCTGGTTTCTGCCAGAGGTGAACTGGAAAAAGAAACCGACGAAGAGAATAAAGCCGGTCAGGAACTCGAAAAAGCAGCTGCCGAAATTCAGAAGAAGAATGAAATCCTGCACGGTATTAACAGCCGCCTTAATTTGCTTCAGGAACAGGATATGGCTTTGTCAGGATATTACCGCGGGGTTAAGGAAGTTATGCAGGGCCGTTCTGCCTTGCCGGGTATTATCGGCCCGGTTGCTGATTTGATATCGGTTGATGGTCAATATATCCAGGCTGTTGAATCGGCACTTGGCAGTTCGCTGCAATACCTGGTTGCCAAAACGGAAAAATCGGTTCAGGAAGCTATAAAATATCTTAAAATCAACAACCGTGGTTGGGCTACGTTTTTACCTCTCGACATACTTCATAGGGCAGCAGATCCACTTGAACGCTACCCCGGGTGGCGGGATCTTCCCGGAGTAATCGGTAAAGCCTCGGAACTTGTTAAAACAGAACCTGATTACCGGAATGCTATCGATTACCTGATGGCATCGATTCTTGTTTGCCGTAACCTGGAAGATGCTTCGAAAGCGGCTAATTTTATTAATTTTAGCTGCCGCGTTGTCACCCTTGACGGAGAGATGATTAACCCGGGCGGAATAATCCGGGGAGGCAGTTTACCAAAGCGGAATGCCGGTATGCCTTTGGGCAGGCGCAAGGAAATCGAAGATCTGCAGGAGCAGAAGGAAGTAGTGCTTACAGATATTAATTATATTGGAAATATTTTTAAATCAGTTAAAAGCAAACTTATTGCTGCCGAAAAAAGAGTTTCCGAAGCTGATCTAAAACGACAGGATATTGAAGTGCAGTTTAATGCAAAACAAAAAGAACTTGAAGAAATGCAGCGCGGGCGAATTAATATCAATGACCGCCTGGAAACCGTGAAAGCTGCTTACGGAGAATTCGAATCTGAGGAATCAGAACTTAATCAACGGTTGAAGTCCCTGAAACAAGAAATCTTAGACTACAGCCGGGAAATTGAAAAACGCGAAAAAGAGCTGGCAGAAGTAAAAGAAGACTACGGTAAATTCCTGGAAGAAAAAAACACGCATGAGCAAAAAATTACCGGGGTCCTTGTTCAAATCAGTTCTTTTAAAGAGCAGCATGACACTCTGGTTAGCAGGATCAGGGAAATCGAAGATAACATAAAATCTCCTACTGCCGAGATAGTGGAAAAAAACAAGGAATACGAGAAGTACAAAAAAGAACTTGACGATATCAAGGAGTCTCAGCAGCGCATCACAGCTGAAATTGAAGATTTGTACGAAGAAAAAGCGGGCTTGATTGCAGAGTTGGAAAAGAAAACCCAGCAGGTTAACCAGACCGAAGCTGATCTTGTCGATCTTGAAGAACAGGGACGCCGCCGACAGGGCCAATTATCACGGCAGGAAAAACGTGAACGGCAGCTCTCTGTTGAACAGACCAGGCTTGAGACAGAGATTAATTACCAGGAAATGCGTTATAAAGAGCTTTTCCGAAACCTTGATCTGGTTTCCCTGCATGAAGAATTCGATCCGGAAGAGAGTCGGCTTATGATCGAGAACCTCAGGGAAGACCTTGAAGCGCTTGGAGAAGTTAACCTGGGGGCTATAGAGGAGTTGGCCAGGCTTGAAGAAAGAATTGCCTTCCTGACTGAGCAAAAGGAGGACCTGCAGAAAGGGGAAGCTTCCCTGCACAAAGTGCTTGCTGAGATCGATCAGCGTATGGAATTTTATTTTAAAGACGCTTTTGAAAAAATTAACGATAATTTCAGGCAGACCTTCGAGGAACTGTTTGAAGGTGGACAGGTTATGCTGAGACTCACCGATACAGATAATATGTTGGAATCAGGGATTGATATTGTCGCACAACCACCCGGAAAAAAACTCCAGAATATAACCCTGTTGTCTGCAGGCGAAAAAGTTTTAACTGCAATTGCACTGGTTTTTGCTATTTTGCGTTTTAAACCGGCACCGTTTTACCTGCTCGACGAGGTTGAATCTACCCTTGATGATGCAAACCTGTCCCGGTTTACAAAGTTTTTAAAGCAAATGGCTGAGCAGGCCCAGTTTATAATGATTACACACCGCAGGAGAACTATGGAAGAAGCTGAAGTGCTATACGGTGTAACTATGCCTGAACCCGGGATTTCCCGTTTGATATCGCTTAAAATTGAAAATAATGCAATCTCAAGGGAAGCTGAGCATAAATGAGCTTAATTGAACAATTTAAAACCAGCCTTGCTCGCAGCAAATCCGGCTTTACCGACCGCTTGAGCTTGCTTTTTGGCGGTGGGGAGCTCGATGAAGCTTTTTATGAAGATCTGGAAGAAATACTGGTCAGCGGTGATGTTGGGGTCCAGACCAGCTTAAAGTTGGTAGAACGGCTCAGGGAAGAAGTGCTGCAAAGAAAAATCAAAGAAAGAGATCAAGCTAAAGAAATGCTCCTGGAAAAAATAATTGAAATAATGTCTTCGGATCAGTCAGCATCAGAGCCGGTTGAAAAACCGCATATTATAATACTGGTAGGAGTAAACGGTTCCGGGAAGACAACATCGACGGCAAAACTGGCCAACTTTTACCATAAGCAGGGAAAAAAAGTCCTTCTTGTTGCCGGGGATACCTTTCGGGCTGCTGCTGTGGAACAGTTGGAAATATGGTCAGAACGAGCAGGCGTCGATTTAATTAAACAGCAAGCCGGCTCTGACCCGTCTGCCCTTTATTTTGATGCTATGAATGCGGCCCGGACGAGAGATATCGATGTTGTAATCGGCGATACAGCCGGTCGCCTGCATAATAAAAGCAACCTGATGGACGAATTAAACAAAATCTACAGTATTATTGGCCGCAGCATCCCGGGTGCGCCACACCAGGCGCTGCTGGTTGTTGATGCCACTACAGGCCAAAATGCAGTGGCGCAGGCAAAAAATTTTAATGATGCCCTGCCTGTTACAGGCCTTGTTCTTACTAAACTGGACGGCACTGCCCGCGGTGGCATTGTAATCAGTATTCAGGATACCCTGGGTATTCCTGTCCGTTTTATCGGTACCGGTGAGAAGTTGGAAGACCTTACCCCCTTTGATCCTGCCGCTTTCACCCGGGCCTTGCTTGAGGTTTAAATGAACTCACTCATTTTTAGATAACAACTTTCTATTGGCAAAGCCTCCATTTTTAAATTACATAATAAAGACGGGAAGGTAAAATATGTAATATAAATACTATAATTACATATAATAATAATATAGGCAATATGTTGTCAAAAATATTTAGCTACAAGAAAAAATTTGCATAATATCTTGATCTTTGCTATACTCCGTCTGTAAAGCAATAATACTTTACAGGGGTGCTATATGCTTGATCAACTAAACCGGATTAACCTGCTTTATGATATATATGCTCCTCTTTTGACTGAAAGACAGCAGGAAGTGCTGCAGCTTTACTTTCACGATAACTATTCGTTGGGAGAAATTGCTCTCGAATACAGTATCAGCAGGCAGGCAGTATACGATCTTATCAGGAGGGCCCTGGTCTCGATTGAAAAGTTTGAGCAGAAGCTTAACCTGTATAGATTGTTCAACGATCAACAGGAACTCATCGCTGAAGCGGAGCATCTGCTGGACAGGGAAAAGCTGCAGACTGAGGATTTAAAACGCCTGAAAAAAATAGTTGCCGCTTTACGTTCATCAAGCGAACAGTAGGGGATTATGACAATAGAAGCCGAAAATTAAACTGGCGGATTCAATGCTATGCTTACCGGGCTATTGAAATGCAGTGTCCCTGCAAAAGCTTGATAAGTTCTCCAGAAAATAATAATGGAGTTGGATTATTAATGTTTTCCAATCTAGCTGATAAACTTCAGAAAACCCTGCGTCAGCTTAGAAGTAAAGGCAAATTAAGTGAAAAAGATGTTGACGTTGCCATGCGGGAAATTCGGTTGGCTCTGCTTGAAGCTGACGTTAACTTCAAAGTAGTTAAAGACTTTATAGCCAAAATCAGGGAAAGAGCCGTCGGCCATGAAGTGATGAACAGTTTGACTCCCGGTCAGCAGGTTGTAAAAATCGTTAATGAAGAAATGACCGGGTTGATGGGTGAGACACCGAGCAGCCTTTCCGTTTCCGGCAAAGGGCCGATCCCAGTTATGATTATCGGCCTGCAGGGTTCCGGTAAAACTACCACAACAGTCAAGCTTGCGGTACACCTGCGCCGTGGAGGCAGAAACCCGCTCCTTGTGGCGGCTGATATTTATCGCCCCGGGGCAGTTAAACAGCTACAGGTCTTAAGCGAATCAGTCGGCCTAAAGTGTTTCAGTAACGAAGAAGCTGATCCGGTTGATATTTGTCTTGAAGGTCAACAACTTGCTTTGAAAGAAGGTTTCGACACTATCATCTTCGATACTGCAGGACGCCTGCATATCGATCAGGAAATGATGTCCGAACTGGTGGCAATAAAAAAAGCTGTAACCCCCAATGAAGTACTCCTGGTTGTTGATGCCATGACCGGCCAGGATGCTGTAAATGCAGCTTTAACTTTCAATGAAACTGTCGGGTTGAGTGGTGTTATCTTATCTAAACTCGATGGTGATACGCGTGGCGGTGCAGCGCTTTCGGTGCGTGCAGTGACCGGATGCCCGATTAAGTTTATAGGTGTAGGTGAAAAAACAGATGCCCTGGAACCGTTTTACCCGGATCGCATGGCTTCCCGCATACTGGGAATGGGTGATGTTCTCTCACTGATCGAAAAAGCGGAAGCATCCGTTGACCAGGCCAAAGCAAAAGAATTGGAAAAGAAATTACGCAGCCAGCAGTTTACGTTGGATGATTTTAAAGATCAGCTTGGACAGCTTAAAAATATGGGTTCCCTGGATGAAATTCTCAACATGATACCCGGTGGTGGAAACATTCCCAAGGAAGTCAGGCAAATGTCTTTAAATGAAAATAACTTTAAGAGGGTTGAAGCAATAATCGGGTCGATGACCAAACACGAGAGGCAGGATCCGTCGGTGTTGAACAGCAGCCGCCGACGCCGGATCGCAATGGGCAGCGGTACAACCGTCCAGGATGTTAACCGCCTGCTCAACCAGTTTTCCCAAATGCAAAAAATGTTTAAAAAAATGGGCTCACTCGAGAAAAAAGGAGC
>PWUG01000107.1 GCA_003562605.1 Syntrophomonadaceae bacterium
CACCGGTTTCCCGCTTCCATGTGGAAGATGGGAATTTGCTTCCTTTTGGCAGCAATAGCACAGAGGCAGCTGTTGGTATCACCCAGCACCAGGAAGGCATCGGGTTTCACGTCCTGCAAAACAGAATCTATTTTTATCAGGATCTGGCCAATGGTTTCTAAGGGTGTTCCTGCTGCCGCTTCAAGAAAATAGTCCGGCTTTCTTAAATTGAAATCTTTAAAAAAAACTTCGTTTAGCTCATAATCATAGTTCTGCCCCGTATGGACAAGTGTGTGCTCTACGGCCGCCGACTGCTCCAACTTCTGGATCACTGCCGAAAGCCTGATAATTTCCGGCCGGGTACCCACAACAGTCATCACTTTCAGTTTCTTCATCACCTTTATACCTCCAGGGGGTAAGTATCCGGCTGGTCCGGATTAAAAGGCTCGTTGGACCACATCACGGTTACCAGGTTCGTATCGCCCAGGTTCTCAATATTGTGAGTATAGCCAGGAGGGATCTCCACAACTTCCAGTTTTTTACCACTCACGTGATATTCAATGATTTCTTGGCTATCGATGCTGCGAAACCGGATCACCCCTTCTCCGCTAACCACCAGGAATTTTTCGTTCTTGGTGTGGTGCCAGTGGTTTCCCTTGGTAATCCCCGGCCTGGAGATATTGACAGAAACCTGCCCCCGCTCCGGTGTTTTGAAAAATTCAGTAAAAGAACCCCTGGCATCTTCATGCATGTTCAACGCATAGCTAAACTGGTTACGCGGAAGATAGCTTAGATAGGTGCTGTATAGCTTTTTGGTCAAGCCGTCGGACATATCAGGGATAAAACCGTTTCTACGGCTTTTTTTCAAGGAATTGAGCAGGTTCACGATCTCGCCCAGGGTAATCGTATGTACGACTGGAACCTGGCAAAAAGCGCCCACAACATGCTCCTTCCCTCTCAGGGCATTTAGCAGCTCTGCCAGAAGATCATCGATGTAGACCAGATTCATTTCAACGCCGGGATCGTGAACGGTAACAGGAAGATCGCGGGCGATATTGTAGCAGAACGTGGCGACGGCACTGTTGTAATTGGACCGGCACCATTTGCCGAATACGTTAGGGAAGCGGTAGACGAGAACCCTGGCGCCAGTTTCCTTGCTGTAGCGGAAAAGCAGGTCCTCTGCTGCCTTCTTGCTTTTTCCGTAGGGGTTCTCCAGTTCGGCCTGGATGGAGGAAGAAAACATTACCGGGCAGGGGTTATCATACTTTTTCAACCGATCCAACAGGGTGGAGGTAAAACCGGCGTTTCCCTCCATGAATTCACGCTGTTCTTTGGGGCGGTTCACCCCGGCCAGGTGAAAGACAAATGCCGCATCCCGGCAGTATCTATCCAACAATGATGGCTCGCTTTCCCTGCTGTAGGGAAAGATATCCTCATATCCTTTGTTTTTCAGCTCCACAACGAGATTTTTGCCAATAAATCCCTCGGCACCGGTGACCAGGATTTTCATCATGTATTCCAGCCTTTCAGCTCATGCTGTACATAATCCAGGGCAAGCAGCTTCTCCTTGATCTGTTTAATATTTAACCGCTCCGTGTTGTGTGAGTTGTACTCTTCTTCCGTAGACAACCTTTGATCGCCTTCCACGAAGTACTTGTCGTAGTTCAGATCCCTTTGATCTGCCGGCACTCGAAAAAAGTTTCCCAGGTCTTCGGCCACCACATGCTCTTCCCGGGTCAGCAGAGTTTCGCACTTCTTTTCTCCGTGCCGGGTGCCGATAATCCTGATCTCGTTGTCTTGTTGAAAGAGCTCCTTGATTGCCTGGGCTAAATCTCCGATGGTTGAAGCCGGGGCCTTCTGCACCATGATATCCCCAGCCCGGGCATGCTGGAAGGCAAACACCACCAGCTCCACCGCTTCCTCCAGGCTCATAAGAAAGCGGGTCATATCGGGGTCGGTCACGGTAAGGGGTTGGCCGTTTTTTAGCTGGCCAATAAACAGGGGAATCACCGAACCCCTGGAAGCCATCACATTCCCGTAGCGGGTACCGCAGATCAGGGTCTTCTCCGGGTCAACGGTCTTGGATTTGGCTACAAAGACCTTCTCCATCATGGCCTTGGAGATTCCCATGGCGTTGATGGGGTAGGCCGCCTTATCCGTGGAGAGGCAGATCACCTTCTTCACACCGCTATCAATGGCGGCGGTAAGCACGTTGTCCGTACCGAAAACATTGGTTTTCACCGCTTCTAAGGGGAAGAACTCGCAGGAAGGAACCTGCTTCAGCGCGGCCGCATTGAAGATGTAGTCCACCCCGTGCATGGCGTTTTTTACGCTGGATAGGTCGCGAACATCGCCTAGATAAAACTTGAGTTTGTCGTTTTTGTAAGCATTGCGCATGGCATCCTGTTTTTTTTCGTCTCTGGAGAAGATGCGGATCTCTTTGATCTCTGTGTTCAGGAAGCGCTTCATGACCGCGTTGCCGAAAGAACCGGTGCCACCGGTGATTAATAGCGTTTTGTTTTGAAACATGGGAACCAACTCCCTTGCTTTCTTTATGCAAAGTGGTTCTTGATGATTTCGTACGTATGTTTTACGGTGAAGTGGTTTTCCAGGTATTTGCGGGCATTTTGACCCATCTGCTTTCGCAGGTCTGCATCACAAAGCAGTTGCAGCTTGCAGTTGAACGCTTCAACATCCCCGCTTTCACACCAGAACCAAAATTTACCCTTTTCAATTACATCCCCAAGATCGGTATTGACATCGGTTGCCGCCAAAACCGGCATTGACGCCTGCATGTAGGAAAGCAACCTGGAGGGAAAGTTGGGTATGGTAAACCTGCGGTCCAGGAAAATCAATCCTGCATCGCAGGAATTGGCCAATACATCGTAATCACTTCTAAGAAGTTCTGATAATAATACCGCATTCGCCGGCTTCTTATGGTCAAAGTAATCTTTAAGTCTCTTATACTCTGTTCCAGAACCGACAATGAGAAAAAAGATTTCTTCGTTTGCATGATTAGCTTCCAGGCATTCCATGATAAAACCAATTCCCTGCGGCTTGCCCAGGTTCCCTCCGTAAATGAATACCGTCTTATCATGAGGAATACCGTACTTATCCCTGATTTCCTTTTCGGTGTCTCTATTTTTCTCAATCTGAATGGGTTCTATGCTGTTGGGGCAGACCTCAACAATGTCCGCCGATATTTCTGGATTGTGCTTTAAAAGATAATCCACATTTGCTTGCGACATGCAGCCGATATAATCCGAATTACGGTACAGTTTTTTTTCTTTCTTCCTGAAATACCAGTACAAAGGGCTCGTTTTGCTAAACATACGTAAATCCACGGCATTTTGCGGGAAAATGTCTTTAAGTAATAAGTACGTCCTGGCACTATCCCTATTTTTTAGATACTGAATTACCTTTTCGAATGTAATGGGTGGTGTTGAGTAAATCACTAAGTCAAAATTTACGTTCTCCAAGTATTCTTTAATGGCCTTTAAATATTCATGCTCTATCATTAATGTGGAAATACCTTTTTCAAGCAGGTTCGTTTTGGTGATGTTTCCTATTCGAACTCTGAGAAACTGGACATCATTTTCAAGTATATATTCAGTCTTCCTCCCTAAACGCTTTTCAAGGGGACTGACAACATAGACACGATGGCCGTTATCTCTGAACTGCCGCAACAAATCCGTGTAAATCCCTTTATCTTCTATGTTATTCATTCTGGCGATTGATAAAAATAAGATATTCATTAATTTGTCCTTCCTCTAAGTTTTCTCGCATGGTAATTGGTGGAACATGCACTTGACCTCATCTATGG
>PWUG01000055.1 GCA_003562605.1 Syntrophomonadaceae bacterium
GGCTTTACGGTAATGCCAGACCAGGGCATAAGACTTTTCTTCAATGAATGAACCCGGAGTCCTTTCACTGAACATTTCCAGTATGGGGTAAACATTTTGCTTCCAATCTTCGGAAAGGCCCTTTTCTGATAATTGCCAGTTCCCCCAGCTTGCTTCCCGAAGCCAGGTACCATGTTCCGCCACCAATTCCACCCCGGATGTACCCAGCCATTCGGAAAGATCATCTCTGTTTCTACCGCTAATAATAACAATCGTGTTTTTGGGATCTGCTTTCAGAGCAGTCAGTACTTCCAGGAGTTCAGAATCGGGGCTGGCTAGCTCCGGCCTTCTCTTCAGCGATACCAGAGTGCCGTCATAATCGAGCAGCAGCAACCTGCTACCGGCCTGCCGGTATTTTACCTGCATGCTGGTTTGAAGCTCTTCGGTAAGAAAACGCTGCTTGTTATGCTCCTGACGCCCTTTAATATGGGCCAGTTGCTCGATGAAATCTTCAGCCCAGCGGAATATATTATATCTCTTAATCCGCTTGGCCATAAAGCTGATCCCTGCCTTCCTGCTCTCGTCCGGGACATCCAGTCCCTCTGCAATAGCTTTTGCTATCAGCTCAATATCATTGGGATTGACAATAATGGCCTCGCCGAGTTCTGCAGCGGCCCCGGCAGTTTCACTCAGGACAAGGACACCTTTCCCAATTTTGCTCTGACAGGCCAGGTATTCCTTGGCGACCAGGTTCATTCCATCCCTCAGGGGTGTAACAAGGGCCAGGTCGGCGGCACTGTAAAGGGCTACCAGTTCTTCAAAGGGAAGAGATCGGTACATGTATAAAATTGGCATCCATTCCGGCGTTGCGAAACGTCCGTTGATCTGTCCAACCAGTTCGTCTATTTGACGCTTCAGCAGTTGATACTGTTCAACTTTAGTCCGGGAAGGAACACACAACATGATAAAAATTATCCTGCCGTGCCATTCCGGGTTAGTTTCCAAAAAAAGTTCAAAAGCTTTGAGCCGCTCGGGAATCCCTTTAGAAAAATCAAGACGGTCAACGGATAATATTATTTTCTCCGTTTTCAGCTTTTTCTGCAGGAGATCCCTCTCGTTTATTACCTCCGGGGAGGTTGCCGCCTTCGCAAACTTTTCAGCATCAATACCCATGGGAAAAGTATCAGCCTTAACCATCCTGCTCCCTGCAACCACCTGCCCGTATTCCTGATCTATGCCCAAAATGCGTAATACACAGCTTAAGAAGTGCCTCGTGTAGTCATAAGTATGGAACCCGATCAAATCGGCACCAAGCATTCCTTGCAGAATTTCTTCCCTCCATGGCAAATAGCGAAAGATTTCCATGGAAGGGAAAGGGATGTGCAAAAAAAATCCGATAGTTATTTCCGGCATTTTCTCCCGGAGCATGTCCGGTAGGAGGAGTAAATGATAGTCGTGAACCCAGACCATATCATCCGGACGCAGCACTTCCAAAAGCCGCTGACAAAACATCTGATTAACCTTTTTGTAAACCCTCCAGTCGGATCTGTCATATATAGCGTATGAAGTGAAGTAATGAAACAGTGGCCATAATGTTCTATTGCTGAAACCATAATAGTATTTTTTCAGATCGGAAGAAGACAGGTAAACGGGCAGGCAGTTAAAATCATTTTGAAGGGTTTCTTCTATAGCCTGCTTTTCTTCACTGTTACCGGGATTTATGCCAGGCCAACCAACCCATAAACCGTCGCTGCCACGGTGAAAGGAAGACAGGCCGGTCGCCAACCCGCCCACACTGGGTGTAATCTTTATATTACCATCTTTTTTAGCAACGCTTACCGGAAGGCGGTTAGAAACAATAACCAGCCTTTTGCCCCGAAGACCCGGAGATGGGGTCTGCATTATAAACACCTCTTTGTTCCCGGATATACTCTTTCATTATAGGTTCTATTTATGGAGTAATATTACCTCTTAATTGATCTCACCTGAGCTGCCGAAATGTAAACATTTTTATCGTTCGAAACATTTAAAATATTTTGTTTAACCGGCAGGAAATATTTTGTTTGCGTTTAATAAAATAGTCAAATAGCGGCTTCTATATCCACAAATTTTGTCCCGTTATGATTATTAGCTATGTTTTCCGGCCATGCAGTCAATTATACCTGTGTCTGCATCACTTTTGACGCAAACGAAAAACCCCTAAATCATAAAGGCGGGGTGATTCATGATAAATTCGGGAGGTGTGGAATAACGATAATTTGATATTGGAATCGGGTTCAAGTCTGAAATAGGATATTTATAATAGCCGTAATATCGGAGGTGTTTTACAAGAATATTATTCGAGAATCCAGCAAGATAACATATTATAAACAAAGTTGTAATTTGAGCCATCATGCAAACGAAATGGCAAGAAGGTTGCAGGAGTGCCCGATTAATGAATGGTTAGTACTAACTCCATAAATGAAATTGCGGAGGAGGAAATTATGAAGCATGTTGTTGGAATAGATATTGGTGGAACATTTACCGATCTGGCGTGTATCGATGAAGAAGGCAACCTAACGATTACCAAAGCTCCTTCAACCCCTGCAGACCCTGGAATTGGGGTTATGGACGGCCTAACCAAGATTGCCGAAAGTTTTGAGGAAAGCCTGCAGGAATACCTGCCGAAAGTTGTGCGTTTGAGCCATGGAACAACTGTAAGCACAAATACTGTTCTTACCGGAACAGGGGCAAAGGTAGGCCTGCTTTGTACAAAAGGCTTCAGGGATATACTGGAGATTCGTTTTGGCATAAGGGAGAACGTTTATGATTATACAATCCCTCAGCCCAAACCACTGGTTCCAAGATACTTGAGAATGCCGATTGAAGAACGCTACAAGTGGAACGGTGAAGAACTTGTCCCGTTAAACGAGGATGAGGTACGGAAAGCATGTAAGTATTTTAAGGATCAAGAGGTTGAATCGGTAGCAGTCTGTTTTTTATGGTCATTTAAATATCCGGACCATGAACGACGAGCTGCAGAAATTGTCAGGGAAGAACTTCCCGATGTGTATGTTTGCGCTTCGGTTGATGTTCAACCTGAGGTTCGTGAATACTGGCGGGTGAGCACTACCGTACTCAATGCTTATGTGGGGCCGGCACTAAGCAAATATATGAATAAACTGGTTGACGATCTTAACAATGCTGAATTCAAGGGGAAGATGCTGGTTACCCAGTCCAATGCCGGTGTAATTTCTCCGGGCGTTGCCTGTGGACAGGCAGTAAGAACCCTTCTCTCGGGTCCGGCAAGCGGGCCGGGAGCAGGGCTCTTTCTCGCTGAACCCCTGAATATTAAAAATCTGATTACGATCGACATGGGTGGAACCAGCTTTGATATTTGCCTGGTCAAAGATGGGGCACCGATGATGGCAGTGGAAAGCAAGGTCAGCGGGGTCTACCATTTAAGGTTGCCCCTGATCGATGTTAATACGATCGGCGCAGGCGGCGGCAGCATAGCCTGGCTTGATGAATTGAAAGTTCTGCATGTCGGTCCGCGAAGCGCGGGAGCTGATCCGGGACCGGCTTGCTACGGAAAAGGGGCAACCGAGCCGACCATGACCGATGCCGACCTGGTCCTGGGTTATTTAAATCCCGACTACTTTCTGGAAGGTGAGATAAAACTCGATAAGGAACTGGCCGAGAAAGCAATCAAGGAAAAGATTGCCGACCCGCTGGGTATCGACCTGGTGGAAGCCGCAGCCTCAATAAAGGCAATTTTGGATCATACCATGGTCGATGGTATAGCAACAGTATCGGTGCGCCGTGGTGA
>PWUG01000197.1 GCA_003562605.1 Syntrophomonadaceae bacterium
AATGCTGCAGGTTTTTTGTATTTAATAACATCTGCAGAGCCTTCCTGCTCGGTTAAGTCCTCGTATTTATCGCTATCATTTAAATTCATTATATATACACTGGTATCAAGAGAGTATATATCATCTTCAGCTTCCAGGGTGAACATTACAACCAGGCTTAAATCGATCTTCTCGACAACAGACTCTTCGGCAAATAAAACTCTGTAAGCAATTTGATCGCGGTTACTGTCCAGCAGAGTCCTTTCAGAACCGTTAGCATCCCTGAATACGACGGAATCTCCATCCTGGTATATATAGTAATAGCCTTCTTCCGAGATATCAGCCGGGCTGATTATAATTTCATTTGCATAACGGATTTCAGATGAAATGAAATCCGCAGCTATCCGGATGCCCTGTTGAGCTATTGACTGTTGTTCACCCCTGTCATAAGTCCTTAACCCGAAACCGAAAAACATATACCCGGAAGCAAGCACAAAACCCAGCAGGGCCAGGGCAACCATAAGCTCAACTAAAGAAAAACCATCCTGCTTATTTAAGTTTAATTTTCCCACCTGACCGCGACTCCTTTAAGATTATTACTGGTATCTGATGTCTGCACAGTCCAGCTGTTCCAATCTCCTGTGACAATTGTACCAATTGATCCCGTTATGATAAACTGCTCATTTATGTACCTGTCCCAAAAAACACTGTTTAAATGAGCTGATGTTTTCATACCGACACTCCAACTAATACCGTCTTCTGATGTCATTATTAAACCTTTATTACCAACGGCAATATATTTGGGATCAAAATCTGAGTCAGCCTCTAAAACACTGTAACTGACATCGTTAAGTCGGCTGCCGCCGCTATCATCAAACTTTCTTTCTTCAAGGCTGTTTGCGGAGAGTCCGCTATAGATTATATAGCGCCGTGACGGGTCTGCTGCCGGATCAGCAGGAGGCGCATCCCCCACTGCCACCCAGATGCTATTCCCGTACGAAACACCGTAAAAATTAACTGACGTATTATCAATGGTTTGATAAACCCAATCAGTGCCATTGTTTGATGTAATAGCTGTACCGCTATGGCCAACAACCATAAATTCACTGCCGTTCCAACTAACTGCATTCAAATTTACTATTAAATTTACTTCTTCACTTTCTTCGGCATCCACGACTAATGTTTCTGTGACCCAGCTAATTCCGCCATTGCCCGATACAGCGATAGTGCCATTATCACCAACCGCTACAAGATTTCCATTGCCGTATGCCAAACTGTTCAAAGAAACACTGCCAATCCCAGGAATATCGTTTAATTGCGGTTCTTCCTGGTTGCCCCAGATGAGGACCTTGCCGTTTGAAGTAACGGCGATATACCTGAAATCGGCCCAGATGACATCATTAATACTAATTCCTGACAGATTAACTACTGTACTCCTTGTATTCCAAACATCGATAGCATCAGGTGAAACAACAATTGTTCCGTTCTGACCTACAGCAACGGCAAAGGGCAGCATAATCTGCAATCTCGCCCTTACTTTTACTTCTATTTCATCCATATCCCATTTTAATTCCGTCATGTAATGGCTGTTGGCATTTGTTAACCCTGCTGGAAGGTAGAACAGTGCATATTCGTCATATCCAGGAGGAATATGATCAGGCCTTTCAATTAAATCAAAATTTAATTTATATTCTTCACTTAGCCCCTGTTCAAAACCTTCCCTGGTATAAATATATACAAAATCATCCTCGTTAAGCTTGGTATCCATGCCCATGATTACGATTGGATACCCCTGGTAATCTGTCTCGTATCCTTCAATTAGAAAAGAATCGCTAAGCCTGATCGAAGGCACATAGGGCAAGAAAGTGCTTATCCAGGCACGGGCATCCCTCCTGCTTTGCTCCACTTCAATAAACCCGCCCGGGACGGTTACAATTGTATCATTGCCGAAATCCATTACTATTTCATAGCC
This sequence comes from Syntrophomonadaceae bacterium, assembly GCA_003562605.1. The sequence continues at coordinate 1,952 of PWUG01000197.1, forward strand.
ATCAATAGTTTCTCTTTCGACTATTTTTACTTCCATGTCTGCCTGGCCTTCATACAATGCTTCGCTTTTGTCACCCGCATAAAATATGCGGTCAACACTGCCTAAAAGCAAGGGTGTAAAAGCAAAAACGATCAGCATTAAGATAGCCATGGCTACCACCAGTTCGACCAAAGAAAACCCATATGAGTTTTTAAAACAGTCCTTCATTTTTATTTTCGCATATATAATAAAGTTAAGCCAGAGCATATTAAAGCAACTCCTTTTCTAAAAATGCAACATTATAATTACGGGCTCCAATAAAGCATGTTTACTACCGGCTGTATTCCCATATCACCGAAACCCCTGTAAAAATCAAACAACGTTCCTGCAGCCCCTATGTGATTGTTACCACCCATACCACTCAATGTTTCCACAATCATCGCCCCGTTGAAAGTCCCGTTGCTCTGCATTTTTACATGAGTGTTATATGGGCCGTATAATAAACCATCAAAGGTAACATTCCCGTTTAAGGTCATCTCTGCTCCCTCGGCCAAGAAGAAATTCAGCTGGGCATTTGGTGGCTGGATGATATTGGGAGTAAGCATGTTGGCCGTTTGACGAATATAGATATCCACGCTCCCATCGCCTACAATTTCCAGCGTGCCACCGCTGATGATGTTTAAATTATCGACAACTAAAATAGTGGGTGCATCCTCGTGAGTCTCAAAGATAATCTTGCCCTGGATATTCATACTTAAGTTGCCAATTTCATAATGTTTTCCGGCCGGGATAGTAAGTGTCCTACCAGATGGAGGTCCAGTACCCAGGCTGCGGGACGCCCAATACTCGTCAGGGTCATCTGGAACTACTACGCGCTTGAAATAATCTTCCGGGAATGAGAAATTTGGAATGGCATTATATTCATCTAGGTCATAATTGTTAGGGAGATTAATATTTCCACCGGCCACAACACTTCCGTTAACTGTCATGTTCTGATGAAAATCTACTAACTGACTTCCTGTAGTAATTACTACGGCATCTCCAGGGAACGGCGTCACCTGTAAAATAATACTAACAGATTGCTGAACCCCGTTCGTTATGCCGGTTCCTATAATTTCATATTTTTCTGAATCAAGTTTTTTTAAAGTAACTTTCATTTCACCGGCTGTTCCTAAATATTCGGTTTCAAGTGTGATTAATTCCGAAAAATTCTCTTCATCGTCTTTTAGGATATCTTCAATTATCGCTGGATTTAACTTGATATGACGAGCCAGTGATTCGGCACCTGCTCTTGCAACATAGTATGCTCTCACTTTATTCTCCGCGTGCGCTACTTGTCTGAGATCGTTCATGCTGTAAAACCATAAAGCTGTTCCGAGCAATAGTAAAACCACCATGATAATAAGAACCAGGGGCATAGCGGCACCTTTTTCATTTTTTAAAAAATTCATATAAACCGCCACCTTTCAATATCTCATACAGGTATATTAAATTAATATTTTTAAAAAACTATTCCACTTTTGAAAACCTGTTATTCAACATCTAAAGTAATTAAAACAGCCCTCTTCGGTAACCAGGCGGCCATAGTTCAAATATAACGAACTTTAGGCCCTTGGTTTTGCGTCCCTGCCTTTCAACAGGTTTGCCTTTATCGGTTGGGCTATAAATATGTATATAAACAATATTTTACTTTTATATTATAATATGCTTATAAATATTATGTCAATACTTAATTTAAATATTTTAGAATATTAGAAAAATAGCTTAACATATAACATCTTCACTCTTTACTTTGCCGCTTTAAAAATATGCCACGCCAAATTAGTAATCATAATTTTTTCTTCTATTATAGT
>PWUG01000164.1 GCA_003562605.1 Syntrophomonadaceae bacterium
AGCAAAGTATAGTTACCGTCAATCAGACGGGGAAACAGTGAAGCATCCTTATCTTCCGGCGGCAGCATGGCCCCGTGGCGATCGAATTTATGCAGGTCCTTTGAAAGGGCCAGCGAGACAACCGGGCCATCCTTGGAGAAAGATACATAAGTGACCGCATAACTTTTAAGATCATCCAGCCAGACGATGCGGGGGTCTTCTATCCCCCACCTTTCCTCATCGAAATCGGGATCAGGCAGCAGGGTCGGTTTTTCGTCGATCTGCCAGTTGGTTTTACCATCTTTACTGCGGGCGAAGGTGAGATGTGAAAAGCCGCGCATATCTTCGACGCGAACCAGTAAAAGCGTATCACCGTTGTGCCTGATTACTCCCGGGTTAAAGGTGGCGTTAGCCGGGTAGGGCCATCGATCCGGAATCAGGATCGGATTGCCGTTGTAGCGCTCAAAAATTCTTGTCGGTGTGTGGCGGTCGTAGTAAACCATGCACCAATCTCCTTTGCTCCATTTTAATTGTCACTATTATTATAATTCGCTATATTAAGAGCGATTCCTTCCTTTTTGCCGGCGCTCTGACACCGCTTTTAGCCGAAAAAATAGCGTTTAATCTGCTCAAAGTTGTGCTTAACCCCGGCGGCTCCCTGGATAATACCCATGTGTCCGGGAAGGAGCAGCTCTACTCCCTCCAGGCGGGAAAGCTTATCCACGCTCCGGCCGAGGGTATCCATATCGCCACCGGGGAAGTCGGTCCGTCCGATGCTGCCTTCAAATATGGTATCGCCGCTTACCAGCGCTTTGTGTTCCGGCAAGTAGAAACTGACGCAGCCCGGTGAATGACCGGGAGTATGCACAACCTCGATCCGGTCGCCCTGTGTGTTTCCGGAGCCTAAATCGAGCTCGCCTTCTTCCAGGTAAATATCAGGTTTTAGCGAGGGAAGTTCCTTTCCGGTCCGGGAAGCATAGTGCTGGGGCAGATAATCAAGGATAAATGTATCACCCTCGTGGATAGCAAAAGGGGCACTGCTCTGCTCACGGACTGCCCCTGCCGATTCGGCATGGTCGGGATGGCCGTGGGTGCAGAGAATAAAGTCAATATCGGTTATATTGATGCCGTCGGCCGACATCTGGCGGGTAAGCATTTCGAGACAGCTTTCGTTAATGTCGTTGTAGATGTGGCCGGGATCAAATAAAATTGTCTGGTTGCCTTTCAGTAGAAAGCTGTTACAGTTATTGGCCCGGCCCCTCCAGGGATACCAGTATAGTTGTTCAGTTAACTTCATAAATAAGTAATACCTCCTTGAATATTTTGACTGGTGCCATTTCAATTAGTTAATAAAAAGTGGCAGCACCTTTTTATGATAACATAAATTAAGGTCCTTTTGGAAAGGACTTGCCAGGGCGCCGGTTATCGCTCCTCCCGGATGGGATGATGGGGTAACTCCCCAAAGGGATTTTTCATGCTTTTTTGTTGCTATTTCAGTATAAATTTTGTATAATTAATATATCATGATCTTTGAATACGATCCTGAAAAGAGCAAATTCAACCTGGCAAAACACGGCATTGACTTTGAACAAGGCCAAAGGTTATGGGATGATCCATCTTATGCCATAGTAAAGGCAAAAATTATTGATGAATCAAGGTACTTAGCAATTGGAATGGTTGATGGCAAATATTGGTCTGCTGTATTTACTTTTCGGGGGAAAAAGATAAGAATTATCTCGATCAGGCGGTCCAGGACGGAGGAGGTTGAAATATATGAAAGCTAAAGATTTCGACAAGCTTTTTGATGAAGGCCAGGATATCACAAAATACCTGGAAAAATCAAAAATTGTCAGACCCGGTGAAAAAACCAAGAGGGTTAATGTAGATTTTCCAGTCTGGATGATCACGGAACTGAATAAGGAAGCTAAACGTCTTGGTGTGCCAAGACAATCGGTGATTAAATTCTGGATTGCAGAAAAGATGGAAAAGTATAAGAGCCATTAAAAACGAGGCGCGACCTTTATAATACAGGCTGCGCCTCGTTAATTTAGCTTTGCTTATCCTCCTCCGACCGGGGGGAAGATAGCCACCTTTTCACCATCTTCTAAATGATAGTCTTCAGGGCGGCTTTTATGTTTTATAAACACCTGCTTCGCTTCATTTTCCTTAATACCGAGTTTATTGAGCAGGTCTTTCACCGTAGTCCCTTCGGGCACCTCTACGGTAAAAGCTTCGTTTTTCTTCCCTTCCGGATGGTAGCGGGTCAGGGTTGCGTAAAGAGTTACCGTTACTTCCATCGTTATCAATCCCAGAACGTATCGAGTTCTTCGTCAGGGATATCCCAGACATGGTTGTGCGGCGGAAGCTTTTCGTAGCGCATAAACTCGGGCGGACGGTCAGCTTCTTTGCCAAGGCCTGCTCTCATGTTAAAGTCTCTTTCCAGGCGCAGGATTTCGTCACCGATACGGTTTACGTCATCAGATGTGTAATTTGTACCGAGCATGCCGTTCACTGTCTCTATTGCCCCTTCAAAACCACTGGGGATATCAAGAATTGGGAAGGCAATAAATAAGCAGTAACCGGCTGCGTCACAGATAAAAGCGGTCGTATCCTGGAAAGCCTTGGACAGCTTAACCTTATCTTTTGGCGAAAGTGGATCGGCTTTACCGCCCACCTCCAGGATTTCCGGGTTAATAGTGTAACCGGCGGTGTGATCGGCACCCATCGGCGAGGTAATATAGGTAACGCCGATGCCCTTGACTGCGCGCGGTTCGTAGGCGGGCATGCCCTGGCGTTTGACAGTCGGGATACGGGTTACACCGTATGCTTCACCGGTGAACTGGGTACCCTGGCCAAGAATATGGCCAAGCGGTGTACGCTCATAAATCTCTTTAAGCATTTTAATCGCTGCTTCCCCGTCACCGAATTCGGCCAGTCCTGCTTCCATGGCCACACCGATAGTGCATCCGGCCTCGATGGTATCGATGCCGAGATCGTTGCAGAGCCAGACCAGTTCTGCAACATGGTCAAGATTATCGATGCCGCAGTTGGCGCCAAGGGCCCATACTGACTCATATTCCACACTTGATACATGTTCACTGCCGTCTTCATTGGCATATACGGTGGAGCAGTTAATTATACATCCCGGATGACAGCGGTGCCCCATGGTCCCGGCACCGCCACGCTTTTTGGCCGCTTCAGCCAGCGCTTCACCGCTGATCTTCTTGGCCCCTTCGAATTCACCGTAACGGAAGTTATTGGTCGGCAGTCCACCGGCTTCATTCAAGATGTTAATTAAGACGGCGGTGCCGTAGCTGCTCAGAGCGCCGCCTCTTTTTGTTAAATCATGTTCAAGAATCGCATCAGCCAGCTTCTTTTGGCCTGCCCGCAGCATATCTTCGTCGACAGGCTTGACACCGGGAGCGTCTGTATCGTCAAGGACAATCGCTTTTATACCTTTGCTGCCCATAACTGCGCCCAACCCGCCGCGTCCGGCATAACGGGACGCACGTCCTTCCGGGTCGTTAAAAGCCATTCCGGCCATTGCCATTTTTGCTTCGCCGGCCGGGCCGTTTACAACAAATGGCGTTTTCTCGCCAAATTTTTCCCACAGCATCGTACCGGTTTCGTAAGCGCCTTTTTCTTTAAAATCATCTGCGGGGATTACTTCTCCTCCATTTATATCGAGCTTCACAAGCCACTGTTTACCGTCTTCAACCAGTCCCTCAACAACCAGGGCTGCATAACCCATCCGGGCCAGGGCCTGGGGGAAAGGTGAACCGGCATTGGCTTCCTTGATCCCG
>PWUG01000285.1 GCA_003562605.1 Syntrophomonadaceae bacterium
TATGCAGGCGCCGGAGGAAAAAACAGAAGAGAAGGAAGAAGAACCAAAGCAGTGGTTCGAATAAAATAAGGCAATTTTTTAACCCTGCCCCCGGTTACCCGACTGTAGACTGAATATCAGTTGATGCGGTGCAGGCCTTTCGATACGGCAAAAAGAGCAGCCTGGGTGCGATCCTGGAGGGATAGCTTTTCGAGTACCGCGCCGACATGCTTTTTGACAGTATGCTCACTAATGAATAGTTCATCGGCAATACAGCGGTTATTTAACCCCCTGCCAAGTGCTTTCAGCACATCCAACTCCCTTGGTGTAAGCTCTCCCAGGTCGGGCTTATTGCCGGAGCGTCCCTTTTCCATGGCATATTGAACCACGGCCGGGTCGAAATATTTTCTGCCCTGGCTGACAGTCCGTATCGCTGATATCAGCTCCTCGGGCAGCGCTTCTTTTAGCACGTAGCCTTCCACATCCTCATCTATAGCGCCCTGAATTTCCTCTTCGGTAGCATAAGATGTGAGGACAATATAACGGGTTTTCGGGTTAATCTGACGTCCCTTTCTGACTATTTCCAGACCGTGTTCATTCTTAAGCCTCAAGTCAACCAGGGCAACGTCGGGCTTGTGATCGCCGATTAACTGCAAGGCTTCTTCAGCATTGGAAGAACAGCCGAGCAGCTCCAGGTCCTCTTCCAGGCGGGTTGCTGCTTCAATCCCTTTACGGACCAAGGGGTGGTCATCGACCATAATCACTTTAATACTCAACAGAATTGGCCTCCTCTGGTAGTCACCGGTTTACTGTACCGATACCGGTGATGTTGGAATTATACATGTCACTTCGGTCCCCCTGCCCGCCTTGCTCTTGATGTCAAGGGTTCCCTGCAGGGCAATGGCCAGTTCACGCATATTAACCAGCCCCAGTCGATTTCCCGCAGTGTATAGATCCAGGCTGCTTCGAACATCAAAACCTTTACCGTTGTCGCTGACTTTCAAAACTGATTGAAATGGAGTTATCTCCAGGTTTACAATGATTTCAGTGCACTTGCCATGTCGAAGTGCATTTCCGGATGATTCTTTCAAGATGCGGTATAAGGCTTTGCACATCGCAGGGTTAAGAAACTCAGTATTGCCGCTTACTATGTAATCAATCTTAATATTATTCATTCTGCTCAGTTTGTCCAGGTAATTTCTGGTTTCCCCGGTAAAACTTTCATTGGCGTCCTGGCGCGGGTTTAATCGGTAGATCAGTGCCCTTAACTCGCGTGCCGTTTCAGCGGAAAGGTTTTTGATATCATTTAAGACTTCCCGGTAACCTAATCCCAGGATGTGCGCCGTTTCTTTAGTCAGGGAATCGATACTGTAGACAATGCTGAAAAGGTTTTGAGAAATTGAATCGTGGATCTCGTTGGCGATACGCTTTTGTTCATCCACAATTAGTAATTTCTCGGCGAACATTTCAGTCCGCGTTCTTTCTACTGCTATGGCGCTCAGATCTGCCAGGATGCTCAGGGTTTGCTTAATCTCATGGGCGCTGTATGTGTTATTCGATTGAATCCCCGCCAGCATGCCGAGACAGCGATCGCCAGACCGCACCGGAACGCAGATTAACTGGGCCCGGCCGTGATTCTGTGAGTGCAGGTCCACAAAAACCGGCACCTGATTTTTATGTACATCGGACCATACATTCAGCAGTGTATCCTGCCACTCTTCCTCAGGGAAACAATCCCGGGGCCCCTTTACCGAGTAAATAGGGGAAGGGTCATCGTATTCCCCACTTCCCGTACTTTCCATCCAGAAGATAGTTTTGTCACAATCAGTCAGCGCACGGGCGTAGGAAGCGAAGAGATCAATCACCTGCCGGGGATTGTTCTGACTGGACACAGCTTCCACAGCTTCATAAATTGAAGAAATATGCTGAAGGACCCGTTCTTTTTGCTTGAACATGGATAGCCAATCAGTAGTCTGTTCGGCAAAGCTGATAAAAAGTGAGAGATTTTCAGCAAAGGATAGAGGGTTGGTTTTTGGGTTGATCCACCCGACAAAAATCGCGGTTATGATATGGCTCTCACCGTGCAGGGGCAGGGCGACCCAGTCCCTGGCTTTACTGATGACCAATCTTTTTTTGCCGCGACGGGTAAATTCATCCCAGCGATCTTCAATTTCCTCCAGGGCATACTGATCTATATTATCCCTATTTGCCTTATCGGAGCTAAGTACCTGGAATGATGAAATGTTTCCATTTATATTTGAATGGAATTCGGGTGGAGGCAGCAGAACAGCTGCCTGCCGGAACGGAAAAATATTTAAAAGGGTATCAATCAGGGCAGAGTAAATATCCCTCTGATTTTTATAGTAGACCACTTCCCGCTGGAAGTTCGAAAGCCCCTTAAAAACCTGGTAGTTTGCCGACAGGTTTTGATACGCAGACATAAGCTCCAACCGCTGGCTTCTTTTTTCCTGGGATTGATCCGAGATGTTCATATGCATCCTGGCAAACAGGTGCATAATCATCACAATAACAATCAGGTTCAGGGCAGGATAGTAGTTGTTTCCGAATATTTCGGTTGCGGCCTGTAAATTGGCGAAAATATATAATTTCCATAGAAAGGTGACCGCCAGCATTAGTCCAATAAAAAGCCAAACCAGGGCAAAGCGGAAAAAGGCGGTGGCCACAATAAAGGGGTTTAAAGCAAACCAGAGAAAGGGGCCGTTAAAGCCGCCGGTGAAAGCCAGTAAAAGTGAAATACCCAGAATTTCAAAGGAAACCAAAGCAACCATTACTTTCATGCTTCGCCAGTAATGTTCGTACAGAGCAACCATCAGGATTGATATTGCCAGTATAAGAAACAGCAGGCTCAGTTGGGCATAGATTGGATAATTACCGGGAAACAGTAAAAAAAGCAGGGAAGATAACATAAATGAGGCAAGGCGGTAAAACCGGAGGATAGACTCTATTTTCATTTCAGCAAATATCTTGCTCAGGCGGAATAAGGGGTTCAGTTTTTCCGGAACTTCATCCTGCGCTTCGTCAGGTCCTGAAGGCACTGCCCTTTCAAGGTCAGTTTTAACACTCATAGCGGGCTTCTCCTGTCAATATATAAATGAATATATTGTTAGATAAATAATAATCAAACTGAGAATCTGTTAACTATATTAACTTCGATTAATATCCTGGCATACCTTCTATCTAAAGTTCGAATATTTGTAAGCATATGTTACCTATTTCGCAAATATGTTAAAACAGGTTTAATAATCTAGCAAATACAGTCTAAAAGACACTTACTGTGACCGTAATCTAATCGAAATCAAACCTACATGTGACTACTGAATGATATAATTATAAACTTTTTTGCTCCTTAAGACAATAGCGAAGAAGGCAAGCGGGCCAAATAAACCACCCGGTTCTCCTGCCGGCTTTCTACTTTATTTTACCCCAAAACCACTACTTTATGACCATAAAAGTTGGCACAATAGTGTATTGTTAACAATGGTTCCGAATGTTAATCTTATCTTAAACTTAAATTAATACCATTTATTATAAGTTAGACTTCTGTGAGTATTCTGACATCAGGTTTGCCAATCGAGGAGATATATGATGACAGAAGGTTATCCGGCTGCAAAAACTGCAAGTGGAGATATTCTGAAAATCCACACCCTGGGCCGTTTCCAGGTCAGCTACGGTGGGAAAGCGCTTTTTGAAGAAAACGGTCGCCACCAAAAAATCGGGGATCTTCTCATGTACTTCATCACCAACCGGGGCAAGCCCGCGCACCCAGAAACTATTATGGAA
>PWUG01000213.1 GCA_003562605.1 Syntrophomonadaceae bacterium
CCTAAAAGATGACGGCACTGTTTGGGCCTGGGGTTATAACCATGGCCCAGGCTACCTGGGGATAAACTCCTTTGATATGCGTCACCTTAGCCCGGTCCAGGTAAAAGGCCTGCAGGGAGAAGGGTATCTTTCAAGTATCAGGCAAATAGAAACAGGCATGTACCACACCCTGGCCTTGCAGGAAAATGGTACCGTCTGGGCCTGGGGCAGCAACAGCGAAGGGATGCTTGGTGATAACACAACTACCCTCAGCCGCTCGCCCGTCCAGGTTGCCGGGCCTGCAGCAGAAGGACTGCTGACAGAAGTTGCCTCGATCAGTGCAGGTACCTATCATTCTTTGGCGCTCAAGACAGATGGCACTGTCTGGGCCTGGGGCAGTAATGACCAGGGTCAACTGGGGGTTCAGGCACTTAATTACAGTCCTGTTCCTGTCCAGGTCAGGGGAGTGGGCGACAGCGGCCATTTAACTGAAATCGTTGCCATCAGCGCAGGACATGATTTCTCGCTTGCCTTAAAAGCGGACGGCACTATCTGGGCCTGGGGTAAAAACGAATATGGTCAGCTCGGTGACAACACCAGGGTTAATCGATCCAGTCCCGCCCAGGTGCTGGGCCCCGGAGGGCAGGGTTACCTGACCGGGGTGATCGAAGTAAGCGCCGGACATTCGCACTGCCTGGCTTTAAAGGAAGATGGAACAGTTTGGTCATGGGGAAACAATATCCTTTATCGCCTTGGTGACGGCACCCAAACTCACCGGCTTACTCCGGTCCAGGTCAGGGATGAAGGAGATGAAGAATATTTTACCCTCTTCGATATTCCAGATGCTATCGGCTCGGGAGACACAGAAATTGATGATCTCACCTGGGGACAAAACGGAGAGGGCGGCCACAATTTCGGCGATTTAACCCAGCAGGATTTAGACGATGCTGCAGAGGCGCTAATCGATACTGACGGCGACGGGGTCAGCGACCTTGATGAACTGATCTATGGGACTGACCCCCTTAATCCTGATACTGACGGTGACGGCGTTAATGACGGCGAAGATTTATCGCCGTTGATCAATCCAATTGAACCAGTCTGGCAGGATAAACAAAAAGTAGGGATGCTGCGGATTGAACAGCCGATCAAGGCTTATGGCCTTGACGGCTGGGTTGATGTATACTCCTGGTCCTGGTTTAAACTTGTATTCGATGGTCGCCATGAGGATCATGGTACAAAGCGGAGCATCATGAGTGTGGAAAACTACAAGAAAGCCCTGAACAAGGTTTTTGCCGACTCGCATTTTGTCACCTACCGCCTGCAGAACATAGTTCCGGCCGACATTGCTGTTGCAGACGAAGAAATGACCCATGATTACAATGCCGAATATGGCGTAATCTACCCTGCAAAACCGCTTCTTGGCATCACGCGCGAATACCGGTTTGCTTATGATTATCTCACTGACTACAACATGGCCTGGCTGAAAAACAATAAGGAGATTAGGTACCCCGATGACAACAACTTTTTCCGCTATCTTTTATACCCGGTCAAGCTTCAGCCAGGTAAAGAACAGTCTGTTTCTGTTCAGTTCACCGATTCCGGTATGTTCAATGAACTGTTCTACAACAGCGGGGAAGACTACAAACTGCCCGGGTTTTTATATGTTTATTACCGCAACGATGACTTTGATAACGATATAAACGTGGATTCCCGGGTCATGTACCAAGGCCTGGCTATGGCTCTAATCGAGCGGGAAAATCAGTTCATGGCTTCTTTCAGCATACCGGAAGGAATGGCCGATCAGGATCATGCCATCCTTAAAGTAACTCCGGTATGGGTTCGTAAAACCCGGGGCGGATACGATTATCAGCCCATGCTGCCGCAGTGGAATTTGAGCGGGCTGGTCAGGGAAATATTTTACCAGAGGGATAGTGCGGGCAACAGTCAGGTTATAGTTGAAGAATTTGCCAGTTTTGAGGGCCTAAATTCTACCCCCCTGCTTCCTGCCCACTTTACAGCTTCCAGGAACGAGCCGGAATACCAGTCCCAGGTGACCAACCTGGGTGTCATCACGAGTGACCCCCATTCGGGTGGGCCTAAATATACGGCCATCGACATGATCCATGAGATCATTACCTATGTAAACCTAAGCTCCGGCATGGGCCAGAAAGCAGCCAGTTTAACCAATAGCCTTGTGGTCGCCTATAACGGTGTGGAGGAGTTAAAAGATCTTCCCTCCACCCATTGGGCCAACAGCCCTTTATATTCGAACACGACCAATGCCTTTTCGGTGGCGGGCGGAATCTGTTCCATGGCAACGAATGGCAGCCAGGTCTATCTGGCCATAAAAGAAGGTGAGGCTGTTGAAGTGGCTTACTATGGCTCCAAGGTGCTGTTAGGGGGAGCTGGTACAGTGCAGCCCATGGCCAAAATAGCCAGCAAATCTTTCGGCTACACCGGTAAAGCTGCACAGATCAGCAAACCAGCAGCCAAAAGAATCGGGGTGGGGATAGCAATTGCCACCGGTGTAGTTGAGGTTAGCTACAACGCTTACCGGCTGCAGACGACAAATGACGTGATCTTGCAAAGCGCCTACAAGGAAAAGATTGCTGCAGACACCATTAACACCGGGCTCTCGGTAGCAGCGGTCTTTGTTCCCCATGTTGCAGTCGTGCAGGTTACCTGGGCGATCCAGGTGGAAATATACTCCCTCATCTTCGGCAGGGACTTTGCCTATAATGTCGCTCAATCCCCGGGCAGCGCCTTTGTCTTCCTGGCCCAATATTTCCTGACCGACGTGGTGCCTTCGGAGCTGGCAACAGCTGCCTATGAAGGAGCCAGGGATGCCATCGGGGAAGAAATAGAACGGATGAATGCAGTTCAACTGCCATACATGGCCATTTTCATCGATCCCGACATATAACGCCGGGGAAAACGGAGTTTAGCATAGGTTTGCTGATTTCTCTTGGTATGCCCATGGTCCAAAGCTGCTGTGTAAGGTTGTTTGTCATGGCGCATAGTGACTACGCATATCCCCATTTTTTATGATTTCAGCCGTCTCTTTGCGGTCTGTGATTTTTTTTGCCTTGTATTCAGGCGCAGTCTTAATCACGGATTTACTCTCTAAATGCCAACTGGGACGGAAAAATGTATAATTATAAGGCAGCCGGAATTGAGGTCGGAAAGATGAAAATTACTGATATTAATGAGGCCAGGCAAAAAGTCGTGGCAGCGGGGAAGCATTTACAGGAGAGCGGCTTGATCGCCCGGACCTGGGGCAATGTGAGCTGCCGTCTTAACGATTCCCAGTTTGTGATCACGCCGAGCGGCCTGGCTTACGAAAAGCTGACCCCTGCCGAAATTGTAACTGTAAACATTGAAGACGAAAGTTTTGCAGGAGACCTGGCCCCGTCATCAGAAAAAGGCGTTCATGCCGTGATCTACCGGCAGCGAAAGGATATAAACTTCATCATTCACACCCACCAGCTCTACGCTTCGGCTTTAAGCGGTCTGGGTTTAGGTTTTGCGGTTGAAGATCCGGCCGACCGAAAAATCCTCGGCGACAGGGTGAGCTACATTCCCTACGGGCTGCCGGGTTCTAAAAAGCTCAAGCAGAGAGTAGCGCAGGCGCAAACCGGATCAAACAGCAAGGCCTTCATCATGGCTTCTCATGGCGCAATTTGCATCGGTGCCGACAGTGAAGAAGTGTTCCAGGTGGCTGCAGCCCTGGAAAGGTTTTGCAGAAAGCAGATCATCAGGCGCTACCTTGAAAAAAGCGGGCGCAGCA
>PWUG01000103.1 GCA_003562605.1 Syntrophomonadaceae bacterium
ACAGCAATAAAAGGGTTAAGTCAGATAGAGGTTATACCTTTCGGTTCTTAACATATATTGGTTATACTTTGTTGAATGGCGAAATATAAATTGATTGCAGGTGCTTTATCAATTGCTATGATTGAGAAGCCTCAGTTCCGAATAATTTGATGTGACATCTAAATAAAACATCATTTTAAATAGTGCGTCTATTATACATAAAAAAAGTAATTTAGGCAAGAATTAAAGTACCATTTTTATTCTAAATATTATAAAGATAATACTATTTATAATAAAAAAGGTTAAAAAAGCTTGCAAAACGGTTGTTTTGGTAGTTCCCGTGAGCAATCCTTTAAATATATATTCATCGACTGGCCCAGGCAGGCCTGTATTGCAATGTATTTTTATAAACAGGCGTACTTTCTGAAAAATGTTCCTGTCATGTTCACTTAAACCGCCGGTCAAAATAGTGGCCGGCATAAATCGCACCAAGGGGATTGTGAGCTAAAACCCTGTCTTTTACAGCCAATACGGTGACAGGTGAATCAGCATGACGGATAAAAAGAGAATCGTGCCCTACACATAAACCAAGAATTATATTTAAGTCAGTTCCCGACTTGTTTAGCAGTTCAGCCTGGGCTACCGGATTACACATTGCTTCAAAACGGCCGGGCCTTACTTTATTTTCATCAGAGAGGCCTAAAGCCTCCTTTGGAACAGCTCCCGTTTTACAGACAACCGAAATCATTTCAAATTTATACCTGGTCATTATTTCATTAAAGCGGACAGCTTCTTTCCGTAAACCGATGCAATAAGCCAGGCCAATACGCTTATAATTTGCCTTGTGGGCAAAAGCAATAATTTCTTCAATCCTGGTCCAGGTGCAGTAACCCTCGGCCTCAACTCGTGCTGCACTGCAGGCGATATTATGAACAACTTTGTCATGATATTTTTTCAGGGAGCTTTCCAGTAAAACAGAGTTGTGAACTAGCGGGCAGTTCTCCGGTGCTTTTTCTATAAGGCCTCTGTTGCAGGACAGCACTTTACAGTCAGCGCAGGTCGGAGGTTTAATTTGACTTGATGACATTATTTCACACCTTTCTTAATTAGTTTTAAATTGTATTGCTTTTTTACATGCCAAAGCTTTTTTCCAGAAAAGGCCACCAGAAACGGGCTGCCATAGCTACTACCACGATGCTTGCCAGGGTGAGAGGGCCTCCGGCCTTAATAAAATCGAACGCAGTTAGCTTTCCTGTCCCATAGACAATCACACCCGGCATGGTTTGGATTACAAGCATAAAACCGAGAAGGCTGGAAGCGCCGGTTATCAATACCCAGTATAATGGATTTATCCCTGCTCGCGAGCCCAGCTCCAATACCATGGGAACCATGATTATAATCAAAGTTGCCACGTTGCCGATAAAAAGATGATAAAAATGGACCAGGCTGCCCATCAGGATGAACCCTAAAACCGAAAAAGTAAAGACAGCAGGTAGGATACTATCAGGGAAAAGGATAGTTGCCATGTAACCGGCCGCCCCGGTACTGATAAAAACCAGGCCCATGGACAGATTTGTTCCAATCATAAGCACATTTCCCCAGCTGATTCTAAGCAGTTTATCCCAGGAGATAAAACCCAGTCCCGGTAATGCCATGAGGATAACGGCTAAAATTGCCGGTACGAAAGGGGGCCACCCATGGACAAAGTCTGTCATCCAGAGCACTACTGTGATAAATAAAATTGCGATAAGCTTTTTTTCACCGGCCGTTAGCGGGCCAAAGGCCTCGAGTTCTTTTTTCAGGTAAGCGATGCGTTCATCGGATTTTCCATCGTCGCCCACAGGAAAGGCACGGGTCAAAATGAACCAGGTGCAGGGGATAAGGGCCAGGCTGATAGGGAAAAAAAATGCAAGCCAGCGGGTGTATGTCATCTCGTATGCCAGATTGGCTGAAATTAAATCAGCAGTGATAACGTTGCCTATAGCGCCGGGCAATACAGCAAGGGCAGTAATATGTGTTCCGTAGGCCAGTCCCAGCAGCAGCATTTTATGAACTCTGGGGTTACTGCCCGTCTGCACCAGGTTTTTACCCAGAGTATAAATAATAGGCAGCAGAAGGGTTGCTTTTACTGCTGTAGCAGGAACAAACAGGGCCAGCATTTGCAGGGTTAAAAGCAGGGCCATCAGGCTTCCGCGGGGAGAAGCTCCAAATCTTAATATTAATCGGTAAGCCGCTCTTTCGCCCAGAGTAGTGTGGCTGATACCCTGGGCCATCATTAAGCCTGCCAGGATTAGGAATGTCGAGCCTGAACTAAAACCGCTCAGGACAGTACCAGTAGAAGCTGTTCCTGTAATCATTAAGCCGAATATAATGATAAAGCAAGTCATGGAGAGAGGTAGAGGTTCCAGCACCCAAAGCAGAACACCGGTAATAATAACAGCCAGGGCTGCACCCATTTCCTTCCCCAGTGCAGGAACTCCTAAATGGTACAGCAGTAAAAAGCAGGCCAGAGATACCCCAATTTTGATGACCTGTTTCTTGGATATTGTATTCGTAGCCCGATCGATTTTGCTAATAAGTATCAACTGCCTGAAAGAGTATTTATTGTATTATTTGACCCGGTTGATGAATATTCCTACATGGCCGCGTGAAAACTACTAATTTATGCGATAGTATAAGCCAACCTGATTACTGGTTGGCTTTAATTGGCATACTTTATATCTAGAATATCTTACCGGTTCACTTTGCCTTGCCGGCAAAAGCTTCTCCCAGGCTTTCGAGGATCTGCTTAACGGATAGTATTTCCTTAATTTTAAATACGTTTTGCCCGGAAAAAACGAGCCCTTGATCAATTTTACCCAGGCGGCTGTTTTCCAGCGCTTCCAAAATACAATATTCCCTTGAGCAGGCTTTAAGGCAATCATCACAATTAATATCCGGACATTCACCCCGTGCCAGCGCTTCTGAAAAGACATTCCGGATCGCCCTTCCCGGCAAACCGACAGGACTTTTTATGATCACCACATCATTTTCACGGGCGTTAAGATAGTGTGCTTTAAAAGAATCGGCAACCGTGCACTCTTTACTCAAAACAAAACGGGTTGCCATCTGCACACCATCGGCGCCCAGCTTCATCATTTCCGTTATATCTTTGCTGTCGGTAATGCCGCCCGCGGCAATGACAGGGATTTTAACGGATCCTTTAATGCCGGGGACAATCTCCGAGGTTGGAAGGTCGGTTCCTAAATGTCCGCCAGCTTCGGAGCCTTCGGCTATAACAGCGGCTGCGCCGTACTTTTCAGCAATCTTAGCCAGCCGTGAGGTGGAGACAATTGTCAGAATGGGAATTCCTGCTTCCTTGCCCCAGCTAAAAATGTCCCTGGAAAAACCGGCGCCCGAAATAACCATGTCAACTCTTTCCTGCAGGGAAGTTTTCACCAGCTCTGCAAAGTTACGCACGGCAAACATGACATTTACTCCGATAGTACCATTTATTGCAAGGCGTCTGGCTTCACGGATTTCGCGCCTGAGTTCATCGACAGTCATGCCCGTGGCGCCAATAATACCAACTCCTCCGGCACAGGCTACTGCGCCTGCCAGGGGAGCGGTAGAGACACGCACTGCCATGCCTCCCTGTATAATTGGGTACCTTAAATTTAAACTTTTTAAAATGTTGAACAATATTATACCTTCTTTTTGACGTGTTAATTCTTGAAGTCTATACCCTAAAGCTAATAGGGTTTATGTTTCTTTTTATATCCGCTCCG
>PWUG01000004.1 GCA_003562605.1 Syntrophomonadaceae bacterium
ATTCCTTGCAATTTATCGGCCAGCTCGCATTCCAGGTTATCGCTGCTGATGATCGGCACCGGGGTTATTGCATCGGCTTCTGCAATCAGATAATCGATGTGCCACCTTTTTTGCTTCCTTTTCCGTGTATGACGGGCAACCCTCTTGCTTAAAGTGCCCATTGCCGATCCCACATAAACATAGTAGCCCTGCTCAAACCTGGTTGGCCCTAAACTGCCGACCGCCAGGATTATTTCGGTTTCGATTTTAACCAACAGCAGGTAAGCGCCCCTGTCCTGCAACTCGATATTTAAAAAATCGAAGGGAATGCTAACAGGGTTAATTGATTTTATTTCAGTAAAACTGTGGTCGAAACCAACGGCGACAGCTTTTAATTGCACTGAATTTTTGACTTCCATGAAAGCTTTAGCGAAATTGAAATCAATGTGGTACGAGGGCAGAAAATATTTTGCCTGGGGGTTCATCACTACAAAAAGACAGCCTGTTTTTATACCCCTTGCTGAGAGCTCCATTAGCTTATAGAGATGATTTGAGCCTCTTGTGGTTACGGCATCCGGGAACATGGCCACCTGGCCGGCAAATAGGGTACAGCTTTTTATCTCCAGGTAATAAGAATCACCGGTATCGTTATGCTGAAGGAGAAGGTCAAAACGGTGCCTGCCGCAAGCCGGTTCTGCTTTAATCACCCTGTAATTTTTAAAGGGTTCCAGCTGGCCGGCGTCAAGCAAATAGCGGACCAATTTATTGGTCAGGTGAGTATGGAGCAAAACAATGTGGCCTTCCTTCCGGCAGGCCAATACCGTGTAAGGCAGTTTGTTTGTTAAAGACGCCGGGCTGAGCAGCAGCTCCGTGCCCGGTAAAAACAGCTCCCAGAGACGGCCGGGATTGGCCAGGTAGGCTTCTATCCTGCGGCCATCAATTTCTGCCTCAACCACAAAACGGTTTACCCTCCTGATCAGGCTTCCTCTGATTTTGGGGAAAGCAAACGGATAGTTAAGCATATCTTAAGTATTCACTTTACCTAATACCCCGTCAAGTTTTTATTACCGAATGATTAGATTTGCACTATGGGAGCTTCTTTTAAACAGCACAAAAGAACATTTCCTCTTTGCTCTAGCTACCGTTGTTGCCGTTCCAGCCGACTACATTTAAAAATTCATTGTGGAGAATCCCGTTTGAAACGGCAATCCCGGTACTGTTTAAATCAAGCTGCCCGCCTTTTTGGTCGGTGCAGTGGCCTCCTGCTTCCTCAATAATAAGCATGCCGGCGGCAAAGTCCCATGTTGAAAGTGTGTATTCGAAATAGGCATCAAATCGACTGCAGGCTACCCAGCACAGGTCAAGGGCTGCGCTGCCGAAACGGCGGATGCCGTGGATATTGGCCTCAAAAAGTTTTTCAATACTATTTAGAGTTTTACGCATGATTATGCCCCGATCATAATAGAACCCGGTTGCTACAATTGCTTCCTGCAGGGAACGCGTTTTGGAAACGCTGATCGGTTCTCCATTCAGAAAAGCTCCTTTGCCCTGCAATGCAGTAAACATCTCACTTCGCACCGGGTCAAAAACAGCCCCTGCCGTGACCCGGCCGGAGCTGGCATATGCAATAGATATGGAAAAGTGGGGAATTTTATGGACAAAGTTGTTGGTTCCATCCAGAGGATCGATTATCCATAGGTCAGCGGCGCCACTATTTGCCGACAGATCCTGTTCCTCAGCTATGAAGCTGTGCCCTACAAAATGCTCCTGAATAAACTTTATAATTGTTTCCTGGGCTGCGAGGTCAGCTCCTGTAACCAGGTTATTTTGTCCTTTTTTAGAAATTGACGTTTGTCCCTGTCGCTCCAAAATGGTCTTTCCGGCTTTGCGAGCTGCTTCCTGTGCCACCTCTAAGTGCTTATCGAAATAAGAGTCCATTCAATATTCAACCGCTTTCTCCTGGTGATTTCGGGTTCCCCCGCAGATCTATTCTAACACAAAACGGCCTGCTGCCTCCCTGTGTACCAACCCTGTATCGCATATTGCCTTGATGGCCCAATCCTGGTATGAGCGATAAAGACTATGTACTGGAGACCAAACCTGCATGAAGACCCGGGCAAAGGGCATTAGGGAAGGGGAACTATATTGCTTATATCAAGCTCGTTTTTTCCGACTGCTGGAATGGTTTAGAAGCAGGATCAACCCGTAAACGGCTGCCATAGAGGTGTTTGTAGAATCTTTCTCACCGGCATCTTCGGATACGGCCCATCCAGCCGCTTTTATCAGCTTTGAAACATTGACGCCGAAGCCGGACATGGAAGGCCGGGCGGATTGGGGGTTCCGGCATTTTCCGCTGCCAGCCAGCACGCGGCAGTCCGGATGCTCGTAACAAAAGATGTTTTTGCAGGAATCACCGGCAAAAGCTTTTGCACCGGAATATCCGAGTTGAAGGGCCTTCTTTTCTATAGCAGCAACCGTTTCATGAAGCAGCATCATTATCTCGCGGCGCTCATAAGAATAGAGCCTATCCGCGGGCACATTAATTCTAATGAAGAGGGCATGGCTTGCTTTTTTCAACCAGCCCCGAAATCCTTGAGGGCCGGAAACATGAGGCGGGCAGCTGGGGGATAGCCCGAAATTACTGCAACCGGGTTCCCGACAAATCCTGGCGAGAGCTTCCTCGACTGAAATAACCTCCGGCAAGATAACTGCAACATCAAGTGCGCCTCCTCCTGACAGGATCGCCGAGTGAATGAGTTCCTCTAACCTTGCATCTGAACTATTATCTTCCGGTGATGGGTGATGCATTTTTAATCTCCTTGAATAATTAATATATAACTTATAATATATGTGTAACATATATTTTCGTCAAGAGTAAAGCCGGCCTTCGAAGCCTGGTGCATAGAAAGACAGGCGGGCAGGCTGTGTTAGGTTTGTATCTTTTTAACTTTTTTGAAGGAAGGTTATAAATATGGATAATAAAGAACGGTACCGTCGAAAAATTCAGGAACAACTGGGTGAGTGGATTGCAGAACTGGATAAATTAAGGAAAAAGGCCGAGGTTGTTGGAGCTGAAGCAATTGAGAACCTGCCGGGGCATATAAAAGTTCTGGAAAGCAAAATTGAAGAGGGTACCGCAAAATTAAAGGAACTGGCTGAAATGAATGAAGAAGCCTGGGAACCCTTAAAAGAAGGCTTTGATTCTGCATGGAAGTCTTTAGCGGAAGGATTTAAGGAGGCTGCATTAAAATTTAAATGGGAAAAAGAAAAAGATTAAATACTTTGAAGAAAAGACCATTATAATTTGATAATGTTGGCTATCCGCCCATCCGTAGCTTCCAAAATAGCCGAGTTTTTGTGTTTTACTCCTTTTCGCTTAGCCAGGTCCAGGAGGTGTGCAGCGGGTGGAAACAGGCGGCTTTCATAAAATAGGAGTTATACGATACGCCTTCCAGGGTAAGGAAGTTTTTATAACAGTTTTTCCACTTGATTATAACATTAAGGTTTTGTATTTGTTAAATCATTAAAATCAAGGCTAAGAAACAAAACGGAAGGATGGTGCTTCCTGGCCATAAAAAGCTGAATATTTAAAAAAATATTTAAAAAAACTATTGACAAGTTATCTATTACCCGCTATTATAATGCTACCAGGTTCTGAGAGGCTGAAAGGTAAGCCCGGTCCGGCTCGAAGGGAAAGAACCGAAAGAAGAGTAAGGTGTAAGCCTGTATCGGAAATCGGAAGTATCCAAGAGAACTGGGCAGTTG
>PWUG01000054.1 GCA_003562605.1 Syntrophomonadaceae bacterium
AATATTTTGGCTCACCAAGTGTATAGTCATAAAACTCGAGAACCAGATTGCCTGTAAAATCCTGGATTGGTGAAAAATCTTCAAAAACTTCCTTCAGTCCCTGGTTGAGAAACCAATCAAACGAGCTGCGCTGGACTTCAATCAAATTCGGTAGGTCGAGAACTTCGGTAATCCTGGCAAAAGAACGACGTTTGTTTCTGCCTGCCACAACGTTACTGGACATTAAAAAAAATCACTCCCCTGGTACCTGGTTATGATTTAAAACCGGAAAAAAAAAGAACAAAAGTCACTATTTTATCTAATAGCCTATGTCTCTCCTATGGGTATGTCAATATTGAGAAGGCAAATCGAATCACACTCAAAATAAGCATAGTGGTAGTACTAGACATCTTAAAATTTTATCACAATGGGCCTAAAGTGTCAACGGGTGGAAGAAAAATAATTTTATAACAGGAATCAGAATTGAGAACTCAAAATAACATGGGCGATTATTATATATTTAAAACGCTTCTTGCTGTACTTTTTAATGTAATCTATTATACAATTTATCTCTTCCGGATGCCATTGATTAAGTTAAGAAACAATGCAATGTTTTAGAATTTAAAAGTAAACCGCCTGCCGCTGGTGATTGCACCTGCAGGCGGTTTTTTTATATCAATTAGCTGTTCTATTGAGATACAGTTTTCGTTTTTTACTACTTTAACTCCACGGTACCGCCGGCTTCTTCTATTTTCGCCTTGGTTGCTTCAGCTTCCTCTTTGTTTACTTTTTCCTGGATATTACCGGGAGCTTCATCAACGAGAGCTTTTGCTTCTTTAAGGCCTAAACCGGTAATTTCACGAACAACCTTGATTACCTGAATTTTTTTCTCGCCGGTGGAAGTAAGGACTACATCAAACTCGTCTTTTTCTTCTTCTTCGGCTACTGCCGCTGCGGGTGCTGCTGCGGCCATTGGGGCTGCTGCTGTAACCCCAAACTCTTCTTCGAGAGCTTTAACCAGCTCCGACAGTTCCAGGACTGTCATTCCCTTTACCATTTCCATAATTTCATTTACTTTATTATCGCCTTTTGCCATTTCTTTTTAACTCCTTCATATTAAAGTAATTTTATTTTTTATGAACTAACTTTCAATCCCTGATAAATTGCCTTTTTATTTATGCTGTATCATGGGTCTTAATAAACCTTAGGCGCTTTCTTTCTGAAGGCGGACCGCATCAAGGATGTAAACAAGATTACGCAGGTTGCCATGCAAAACTCCGACCAAGCCGTAAATTGGAGCCTGGAAGCCGCCGACAACTTTGGCCAAAAGGATTTCTCTGGGTGGTATCTCACCTAAAGCTTTAATTGCGGCAGGATCGAGCATTTGCCCGGAAAGCATGCCTCCTTTGATAACCAAAGCGTCGTTTTCTTTTGCAAATTCGTTGAATATCTTGGCTGCGGCAACCGGATCGGCACTT
The DNA here is from genome assembly GCA_003562605.1 of Syntrophomonadaceae bacterium. The sequence continues at coordinate 1,458 of PWUG01000054.1, forward strand.
GAGTATGCAATAGCGGTAGGGCCCTCGAAAAGGCTTTCAAGCATCTCAAAACCAGCTTTACGGCAGGCAAGGCGGTTCATGGTATTTTTGGTAACCCGGTATTGTGCCTTTTCAACCCTCAACCTGCCGCGCAGGGCATTAATCATTCTGACATTTAAACCCCTGTAGTCTGTGACGACAACCAGTTCTGCCTCTTTGAGTTCTTCGGTTATCTCTTCAATCATTTTTTCCTTGGCTTCTCTGGTGATCAATAATTTCACCTCCTTCTGGTTCTTAACCAGTTTCTACAATATAAAAAAGGGGCTTTCCGCAGACAGAAAACCCCGTTTTAACCTTCTTTATAAAAAGGTTGAAACTAAAAAGTTTTTTCCTGGACAGGCGGCTTATTATTGCCATTAAACTCATTGTGCCTGCCGTCTACGGAACTATTATTCAATTTTATTACTTCTATTCCGGATTTAAAGAATTAACTTTTAGTGTCAACACCGGGGCTGGTTCTGATGCCGGGACCCATGGTGGAACTTACTGTAACACTTCTGATATACTGTCCCTTTGCCGCGGTCGGGCGGGCTTTGATCAATGCATCCATCACGGCATTAAAATTATCCATCAGCTGCTCGTGAAGAAAGGATACTTTACCGATAGGGACATGGACATTCCCGGCTTTTTCGGTCCGGTATTCAACTTTACCAGCCTTGATATCGTTTATTGCTTTAGCGATATCAAATGTTACCGTTCCGCTTTTCGGGTTGGGCATCAACCCGCGCGGGCCTAGTACTTTGCCAAGTTTACCTACTGATCCCATCATGTCAGGCGTGGCTACGGCTACATCAAAATCGAGCCAGCCTTCCTGGACTTTAGCTACCAACTCGTCTGCACCGGCAAGGTCGGCGCCGGCTTCCTCGGCTTCCTTGATTTTATCACCCTTGGCAAAAACAACAACCCTGACGGTTTTACCCGTGCCATGCGGTAGTACAACCGAACCACGAACCTGCTGGTCGGCGTGCTTCGGGTTTACACCGAGACGGACAGCCAGTTCAACTGTTTCATCAAATGAGCGTTTGCTCATTTCCTTAACCAGGCGAAGAGCTTCTTCCGGTTCATACTTTTTTTCGCGGTCGAAAAGTTTTCGGGCGTCTTCGTACTTCTTTCCTCTTTCAGGCATTTTTTAACCTCCCGTGGTCTGCGAGCTCTCCGGCTCTCCCACATATTCTATTGAGCGTTATGGCGGTTCCCTGTATAATTTAATACAAGATCCATTTAGCCTTCGACAACAATACCCATGCTGCGAGCGGTGCCTTCGATAATTTTTACAGCAGCATCAACATCGTAAGCATTTAGATCTTCCATTTTCTGCCTGGCAATCTCTTTAACTTTATCGCGTGAGATTGTCGCCACCTTGACCCTGTTTGGTTCTCCTGAAGCTTTTTCGAGACCTACAGCCTTTTTCAGCAATACCGCTGCGGGCGGAGTCTTAGTGATAAAGCTAAAGGAGCGGTCTTCGTAAACAGTCAGTTCAACCGGAATAATCAGGCCTGCATCACTGGCAGTGCGCTCATTGAACTCCTTACAAAAAGCCATAATGTTAACCCCGTGCTGCCCGAGGGCAGGGCCGACCGGAGGGGCAGGAGTGGCTTTACCACCCGGTATCTGCAATTTTGTCAAACCGATAATTCTTTTCTTTTTAGCCATTAAATAAACCTCCCGGCTGCAACCTTCCCCCCGAGGGCGGCACAGCACTGATTAAAATTTTATCACCTGGTGGAATTCAAGTTCCACTGGAGTTTCACGTCCGAACATGGATACAGATACCTTCACAGTACCTTTCTCCCGGTTAATCTCTTCAACTTTTCCTTCAAAATTTTTGAAAGGACCGCTTACCACACGGACAACCTGGCCAATATCGAAATCAATCCGGGGTTTGCCTTCCACAATACCAACCTGGCGTAATATGTGGTTTATTTCTTTTTCACTTAAAGGAACCGGCTTCGAGCCGGGCCCTACAAATCCGGTTACACCGGGCGTGTTACGTACCACGTACCAGGAATCGTCATCCATAACCATTTCGACTAAAACATAACCGGGGAATACCTTCTTTTCCACAGTCCGTTTTTGACCGCTTCGACTGGTAATCTCTTTTTCCGTAGGTACCATGATCCGGAATATTTTATCTTTCATATCCATCGAATCTACCCTGCGCTCCAGGTTGGTCATTACCCTTTTTTCATACCCGGCATAAGTATGAATAACATACCAGTCTTTTTTTACTG
>PWUG01000342.1 GCA_003562605.1 Syntrophomonadaceae bacterium
ACCTTTACGACCGTCCTGAAAGGATAGCCGATTACGACGCAGATCTATTCATCAGCGTACATGCCAATGCTCACGCTCACGGAGCACAGGCTACAGAGATAAACGGGTTGATGATCCTCTACAATTATGAGCATAACCGAAAATTGGCGGAGATAATGTTGGATGTGATGGAAGAAGAAACCGATCTGCCGGCGTTTAGAACCTGGAGAAGGAATATTGCCGTACTCAGGCACCCTCATGTGCCGAGCGTTTTAGTTGAAGCCGGGTACCTGATGCACCCGGAGGATAATTGGCATATACTGCACCCCAGAGGACAGAAAATGTTTGCCAGGGCAATGATGGAAGGGATAAAAGAGTATTTCTTATCCCTTGATTATCAATATCGCTAACCTTTTCCAGCCAGCGAATAAGCCTTTTCGACAGCTTCTGCAGCTGTTACAGCCGTTACAATTGCTCTGCTCAGATCCCTCGGCGGTTTAAGCGCCCAGCTGTTCAATCCGATTACCGGCTTGTCCATCTTAAGGGCCAGGGCTATTTCGGAAAGTGTGCCGTACTCTCCGCCTACGGCGATAACAACATCAGCAGTCCGGGCAATAATAGCATTGCGGGCTTCACCCAGCCCGGTTGCAACTGCAAATGACAGGTAATGGTTACCCTGCCCGGTGTTCTCTCCCGGTAAAATACCTATCACTGTTCCACCCGCCTCACAGGCCCCGGCTGCAGCCGCTTCCATTACACCGCTCCCACCGCCGCATATAATAATGCCACCCCTCCGGGAAACATCCGCCCCGATTTCATGAGCCAGTTTACTTTCTTCTTCAGTGCAGTCGGACCCGCCAATTACAGCAACATAAAGCATAGCAGAAATCACTCCTTATCCGGACAAGATCCCCTTTATATGATTCAACGTCCGGACAGAATTATCATCTTCGTTGAGGATAACTGCAACCAGGTCAATACGGCAGGATATTTCACGTTTATATACCGATTGCAGGTAATATAAGGCCAGGCGGCGCAGACGATATGCTTTCTTCGGGGTAATAGATTCCTCGGGCCTGCCGAATTCCGATCCGGTTTTTGTACGTACTTCCACAATAACAGTTGTTGTGTTTTCACGTGCAATGATATCGATTTCGCCCAGAGGACAGCGATAGTTTGTTTCAAGGATTTTGTAGCCCAGTTTCTCCAGGTGTGATCGGGCCGCCGCCTCTCCTGTTTTTCCAACCCGGAGCCGTTGTTTTGTCATAGTGCTTCTCCCCGGAATTATTAGAATGGATCAGTATACAAGCCTGAATGAGCGGCGATGTTCGGGGCAGGGGCCGTGCTCGAGCAGAGCTTGCTGATGTTCCGGAGTACCGTAGCCCTTGTTCCGGATGAAGTCGTAAAAGGGGTACTTCCTGTGCAGATCAGCCATGATAGCATCCCTCGAAACCTTGGCCAGCACCGAAGCAGCTGCGATAGATAACGATAGACAATCTCCGCCTTTGATCGCTTTTTGTTTGAAAGGGCTGTCCTGTATTTTGAACCCGTCAACCAGAATATAATCCGGGCTAAACGGAAGTTTTTCCAGTGCCCGCCGCATTGCCAGGAGCGAAGCAGCATGGATATTCAAGCGGTCAATTTCTTCACAGGAAGCGCTTGCGATAGAATAACAAAGAGCATTATAAACCACCTGATCAAAAATTCTTTCGCGGGCGGGCCTTGAAAGCTGTTTGGAGTCATTTAAACCGGTAATTAGCGTCCCGGGGCTGAATATAACTGCTGCAGCGACCACGGGTCCGGCCAGAGGGCCGCGTCCGGCTTCATCGACCCCGGCTACTGCTGTAAAACCCTTCTCCCATAAGTTCTTTTCTTCGGCCAGCATTTTTTGCAAACGGGTTTCTTCCTGCAGGCGTTTATCTTTTCGCCTGTAAAAACGACCAAGCAGATCTGCTGCTCCCCGCCTGCTGTCCGTCCTCAGCGAAGCTTCTTCTTCCGGGCCAAGCTCTTCCTTTCGATCCAGATACTCAGCTATTTCTGCTATGGTCATCCGTTCAAAAAGCAAGTCCTTAGCTCCTCTTTTACCCTGATATTGGCGGATCTTCAAGGGTAATTCTGCCCAGGGAACCAATCTGGAAATCACGAAGAACCAACCCTGCAGCCCTTTCCAGGTCAACTTTCCCTGCAGCCTTCAGGCAACCCTGGGACTCACCAATCTCTTCAAGCATCTTTTCGGCAGTATCAGGGTGCAGGCCATGGTAGCGTTCAATTAAAACCTGTTCTCTGCTTTTTTTCAAATATATTTCAATCAGCCAGAGAGCTATTCCCTGTAAATCAAGCCTGCTGGGCGGCATAGCTCCGACAACAGCTAATGGCCAGGATGTTTCTTCTGTGATTCTAGGCCAAAGAATGCCCGGTGTGTCGAGAAGTTCCAGTCCCGGCGTAATCCGGATCCACTGCCTCCCTTTAGTGACTCCGGGTTGGTTGGCAGTCCTGGTTACCGCTTTATGCACAAAATAATTAATCAGTGTTGATTTTCCGACATTGGGGATGCCGACGAACATCATCCGCAAAGGACGCTTTATTCGAGTCGGCCGTAAGTTATGTTCCTGCTCTCTAAGATAGCGAAGCAGTTGAGTAAGATAACGCTTGTTGTGTACGCTAAAAGCCATTGACTTTATCTTCTGATCGCTAAAATAAGAAAGCCAGCGCCCGGTAACAGCATCTTCGGCTCGGTCTGCTTTGTGCATCAGGAGCAGGTGCTTTTTGCCTTCGAGAATGCCTGCAAATGCTGGATTGCGGCTGCTGATCGGAATACGGGCATCAAGAAGTTCAACAACCAAATCAATAATTTTTAAATCTTTGCGCAGTACATTAACAGCCCTGGCCATAGAACCGGGATACCACTGGCCCTTATTACTCAAGGTGTTTCCACCTTAGTATTAATTAACCGTGCCTCCCAGGGCGGCCAAAAGATTAAGAACGCCCGGCCTTTCAAGTGTTCCTCCGAGATAAATCCAACCCTTGGATCTCTGCTGTCCATGCTGTTTTGACGGTAATCGCCAAGCAGGAAGAGGTATCCTGGAGGAACTTCCACCGGCCCGTAATTATACATTTCCATATCCTTAAGAAGGTACGGCTCATCGAGCGGGTTACCATTAATATATACCCGGCCGTTTATTATTTCAATTTTATCACCTTCCATGCCAATTACCCGCTTGATAAAGTCACGGCCGGGTTCAAATTCAAAAACAACAATATCTCCTAATTTTGGTTCGTCGATACGGTAAACAAGCTTGTTGACCATCAACCGCTCTGTCTCAACGAGGGTTGGGTACATTGATCTACCCTCGACGACAAAAACTTCGAACAAAAAAAGGCGTATTAGCAGGGCCAGAACTACAGCAATTAGTATAGACCGAGTCCAATCCCAAATATCTTTCCACTTACCCAATTAAATCATCCCCGTAACTTTAACGACGTTCTTTGATCCTGGCTGCCTTACCGGTACGTTTCCTGAGGTAGTAAAGCTTTGCCCGACGAACTTTACCTCTCTTGATCACTTCGATCCTGGTAATCGATGGCGAGTGAACCGGAAAAATCCTCTCAACCCCAATCCCGAAGGTAACCCTGCGGACGGTAAAAGTTTCCCTCGCACCACTGCCCTGGCGTCTGATCACTACTCCTTCAAATGCCTGTGTCCGTTCGCGGCCTCCTTCGACCACTTTAACATAAACTTTGACCGA
>PWUG01000415.1 GCA_003562605.1 Syntrophomonadaceae bacterium
AATATTTAAGAAAAATATTTTGAAAGGAGCGAACTTCTTAAATGATTACTAGTTTTAGCCCAACGGTTCCCGTTCTTTTTGGACCTGGTGCTTCTTTGAGAACAGGGTTGAAAGCAAAACAGTTGGATCTAAAGAAAGTTTTGTGTGTATATGACCGGGGTATTAAAGAAGCTGGTATCGCAGGTAAGATTGTAGATAACCTCGAAGCGGCGGGGCTTCAAGTCGTAATATATGACGATGTAGAAATAGATCCTCCCGATACCAATATAAACAGGGCAGCTGAAACTGTTATTGCAGAAAAAGTTGACGGCATCGTGGCTGTTGGTGGAGGAAGCACAATGGACACTGCCAAAGGTATAAATGTGCTTTTAACAAACCCGCCGCCGATCAGCCACTATTACGAAGGCCTCGGTAACGAACATAAAATCGGTAAAGTCATGATCTTGTTACCTACAACAGCAGGGACCGGCAGTGAAGTTACTCCGGTATGTGTTGTCTCTGATTCTGCTACCCACAGCAAAAAAGGAGTAATTGGACCGGGTGCAACTGCAACATTAGCTATTGTAGATCCTGAACTGTTGTTGGGACTGTCCCCGGAGCTTACTGCGACGACCGGAATGGATGCATTTTCCCATGCCGTGGAGGCGCTAACTTCTGAGGGGATGACCCCCTTGTCTGATGTGTTGGCTGAAAAAGCTATTGAACTGATCACTCAAAACCTTGTCAATTCTGTTCAGAATGGCAGTGATCTTGAGGCGAGGACAAACATGTCTTTTGCCTCGTTGATTGCCGGTTATGCCTTTTCCGATGCGTTGCCGCACTGGGGCCATGCTATCGCTCATACGCTTGGAGCTAAGCACCATATTCCACATGGGCTGGGTTGTGCCCTGGCACTGCCGGTAGCAGTGGAATATGTAGCAGACGCTGTTCCTGAAAAAGTCAGGCGCGTAGCTTTGGCCATGGGATTATTGCTCCCTGAAGGAATGCCTTCGGCAGAACTAGGTAAAACGGTGTCGGTTGCAATTCGTGAGTTAGGGCGGGAATTAAACATACCCGGATTGAATAGTTTTAAGATTGACTTTGCCTCGTTGGAGCAGCTGTCGGAAGGAGTTTTGGCGGATGACTGTGCTATGTTTGGACCCAAACGGGCTTCTGCCCGTCAGGTGTTGTCGATGCTGGAAAATGCTTATAATAACTAAAAATGGAGGAAGGTGAATGTCCATGGCAAAAGTATATAGGATTAATTGCAAGACAAATAAGATTGTCCAGGAAAACTTAAAAGAAGAACACCAGCTACTAGGCGGGCGAAGCCTTATCTCCAAGGTGTTAGGCGATGAAGTTGATCCCACCTGCGATCCGCTGGGTGCTGAGAATAAGCTGATCATCTGTACATCCCTACTGGCCGGATCAACAGTACCTGGTGCTCACCGCCTTTCTGCGGGTGGGAAAAGCCCCCTGACCGGCGGGATTAAGGAAGCTAATTCAGGCGGTACCGCTGCTACTTACCTAGCCCGACACAACATTAAAATGATTATTTTTGAAGATTCACCGGAATCAGCTGAATGGAAATTGCTGAGAATAGCAAAAGATGGCACACCGGAACTAGTTCAGGCCAACAACTATGCCGGTCTTGATAATTATTCTTTGGTCAAAAACCTAAAAGAAAATTACGGCAGCGACATTAGTGCTATAACTATCGGCCTGGCCGGAGAGAGGCAGTATCGCAATTCTACAATGCAGATTATTGATTTTGCCACGGGATTTCCTTCGCGTGCAGCTGCCAGGGGTGGGTTAGGTGCTGTGATGGGTTCCAAAAAAATTAAAGCAATAGTCATTGAAAAAAGTGCACAACCTTACTCATTCAAGTATGCCGACAAGGAAAGGTTTGATACTGCCCGGAAGGAATTTGCGCATTTAGCAGCAACCAATGAAGGTATGACCTGGTTGCGAGAAATTGGAACGCCTGCGCTCCCCGACATAACCGGTGCTACGGCCATTTTGCCTTTTCGGAATTTCAGCGGAAGGTTCAATGACAAGCTGGATTCAATTGGGGCTGAAGCGTTTAAAGGCAAGTTAAAAGCAAGTGGAGGTAAGAGCGGGGTGCCCTGCCAGGCAGGATGTGTAATTCATTGTTCAAACCATTACCATGACAAAAACGGAGAGTACCTGACCTCCGCTTTAGAGTATGAAACCATTGCCCTTTGTGGGTCTAACTGTGACATATCTGATTTAGATGTAATTGCACGTATGGACCGCATGTGCGATGAACTGGGCATAGACACTATTGAGACAGGCGCAACTATAGCCGTCTGCATGGAAGCCGGGAAGATCCCCTGGGGGGACGGTGAAGCGGCGGTTGGATTGATCGAGGAGATGAAAGAGGGAACTGAATTCGGTGAGTTGATGGGGCAGGGTACTCTGGCAACGGGACAGGCGCTCGGAGTGAAAAGAATACCGACTGTCAAAAGCCAGGCTATGGCTGCATATGACCCGAGAAACCTTAAAGGAACCGGTGTTACCTTTGCCACCTCGCCCATGGGGGCCGACCATACCGCCGGCCTGACATTGGAGGCACCCATTGATCCTCTCTCTCCGTTGGGACAGGCTGCTGTTTCCGCCATGCTGCAACCCGTTTTAGCCACCGCCGACAGCACCATGTGTCTCTTTGCATGGTTCTCTGCTGCTACTCCCGAAATCATCCCGGAATTGATGACCGGTATGTATGGAGGAGAGTGGGATATGGATAAAGTGACTGATATCGGCCGTAAATCTGTTATAAGGGAAAAGGACTTTAATACCAAAGCCGGTTTTGGACCGGAGGATGACCGCTTGCCGGATTTCTTTCTTAAAGAGAAATCCCCGGCGACGGGAGCTGTCTTTGATATTAAGCCAATTGAACTTGATGGAACACTTAACTATTAAACAAAAAATGGAGAGGTGTCATTTTGGCCATCTCTTCTTTTTGTAATATTTTTTATTAGGGGATTTTGAATGATTAAAGTAAATTTTAAAGATACAACCTGGGAAGAGGGGTTAACGGTTAAAGGGCTGCTGCAGAGGCTAACGAAAGATCAAACACATGCGCTCATCCTGCGTGGCAGAGTAACGGTTATAGTCAACAACGAAGTTGTTTCCCCTGCCGATTACGGTAACAAAGAGTTACAGGATGAGGATAATATTCGTATATACCCTTCCGTTGGTGGAGGGTAGCAATCGGGAAACGTTAGATTCGAGCCTATTTACATTTGTTTTGATAACAATTCCTTGCAAAGTGTTACCCCTGCATCAGCCTCGGTTACCCAATAATCGGTGCCTACAAGGTGCGAAACCTGCTCATCAATCTGGCTGCCGCCAATAATAATATAAGGATTTTTCGGCCACTTAGCAGTTTCTTCCTGAAGCAAAGTGATCGTTTCTTTCATGCTGTCATAAGCAGCAGTTATTAATCCGGAAAGTCCAATAATATCGGGCTTGATTTTTGCAGACTCGGTAACAAATACAGCCGGGGGTACGTTTACTCCCAGATCATGAACAGTGAATCCATGACAGGTCAAAAGCATTTTCACGATATTCTTTCCAAGATCATGAATATCTTCCTGGACGGTGCCCAGTACAATCGTTCCTGAAGCTTGTTCAATTTGTTCGCAGTTCTGAATCGTCGGACCAATTGATTCCATTACCTGCCGTAAAATTTCTCCGGCCATGATTAAGCCGGC
>PWUG01000377.1 GCA_003562605.1 Syntrophomonadaceae bacterium
ATATTAACTAGCATAGATCTAACAACCGCTGCGGATTGTCTCTGACCATCAATTTGATATCATCTTCGGCCAGACCAGCCATCAGCAGGTGCGTTATAAACATTCGCATCCCTTCTACAACGGTGGAGTTCTGGACTTGGCCAAAATCTGAAATTAAGATACAGTTTTCCGGTCCTACCTGCCTGATCATATCGGCAATTTCGGTTGGCTGCTGTCCATCGTACATGGGCATGCAAGGCAGAAAAGCATAAGTTAGCATTGCCCCTGCTTCAGCTAATTCTTTTTGCTCCTGAATAGTCATTTTATTTACGCTGCAGTTGGGATGAGTAACTACAATTTTGCTTAAACCTGCCTTTTTGGCTTCCACCACCAGTTTAAAGCTTTCCAAGGCATTTAAGTGGCATGTATCAAGAATTACATCTTTGTCACGCAGCAGACAAATAATCTCCTTAACAGTGGGCAGGATAGCACCATCTTCATCCAGCACAGTAAGTCCGTCTTCCGGGTTTCTCAGCCATACGCTTGGTTTAAGCCAGGGTGCTACACCTTCAACGATAACTTTCTGGATTGTATCCCGGGCATCGACACTCGGCATCCATACAATTTTAGCACCCATTTTAATAGCCATATCCACGGCATGAAGGTTAAATCCACCAATGGCATGATTAAGCACTATCCCGCCGAAGATGCCGATATCCGGAACCACCTGCCTGGCAATCCCGGCTCGATCGGCTGTAGAGTTATTGTGATCCTTAAAGGCTACTGCTGCCATACCGTGATCTTTTGCATCACATGCTATATCTATAATTTCCTGCCTGCGCTGAACGACATCAGGACCTCCATGGATGTGAATATCACAGGCTCCTTCCAACAGTTGCATTGATTTTTCTAAAAACATCTGGCGGCAACCCCTTTAAATTGGAATTAATCAACTGCCGGCCCTCCATGTTCAGTATTTATTGGCAAAGGGCCGGCAATTACATTCACAAAGAATAGCTGTTATAGCACGCCTTCGGAGCGTGCCCATTCATCAATTCCAGCCCATTTAAAAGGACCGTATAGTCCCTGGGCGATGTCTAACCGATCACGTTGAGGACCGCCCAGCCACATCTTAACAATCTTGAAGTCGCGCATATACTTTTCAACATGGAACTCGTAAGCATAACCATAAGAGCCCATCAGTTCCATTGCACGATTCGTGATCATCTCGGCTGTATCCCCTGCAAATGATCGAGCCGACGAAAAACGGGCGAGCATATGAGGTTCCCATGGATATCCGTAAACTTCCGGTTTAGTAACCATCCAAGTCGTTGCCAGATAATATTGCCTGGATAATTCCAGGGCTCGGTACATTTCTGCAAGCATACCGGCAAACATTGAACGTTCACGAACCGGCACTCCGGCAATTTCTCGTTTCTTAGTATAATCAAGCACTATTTCCAGGACTGCCTGGGATAAACCGGTCAGGCGGGCAGCACCTGCAAGGCGGCCGAGACCAATTACAAAACCCTTGGTCAGTTTGGCGCCCTGTCCGGTTTCTGTATCAATCCTGTACTTGGCTGGAATTCTTACATTGTCATACCAGATTTCTACGTTTTCATCACTCCAGCTCATTCCCATTTTTTCATAGGGGTTTGAAAAGCTTAGCCCTTCAATTTCCGCCGGCACATAAAAGATCCCGATCCCGTCATTACCGAGAGCCGGATCGGTAGTTGCAATCGTCCAGTAACCCATATGACCTTTCAGGTGCTTGCTTTGAAAACGTTTAGCCCACCCTGCTGGTCCCGGCCAAATCTTATGACCTTTGAGAACATATGAATCACCATCTTTTTTGGCAATGGTTCTGATAGTCCGTCCCTCAAAAGCAGGGTCTTCAAGATTTGCTCCACCGGCAGGTTCAGAAATAGACATACAAGCTGTCCATGATTCTTCACCGACAATTTTGGGTGCGAACTCTTCCAGCAGGTCTTCTCTTTTAGCCGCAACCATAATAGAGACAACCCAGTGGATTTTACCGACCATAGTGGCCAGGCCAATATCACCTCGTGATAATTCTTCATTAACAATTTGCCTGGCGGTTGGCCTGAAATTGAGACCGCCAAATTTCTCGGGCAGGTTGGTCTTTGTTACACCAAGATCAACCAAGCGGGCATAGAGCTTGTGTAATGTTTCAATACCCAACTCTTCATCTCTGTGCCAGTTGCCTTCTAAATTATGTCTTTCAGGCATAACCTCCTTATCAACAAACTTTTTGACTGTCTCAGCGAGCATGATTTCTTCATCATTACAGTATATATCCGGGTATTTTTGCCTTGTTGTCAACAAGTGATAGTCATTGGCAGGCATATATATCTCCTCACTTATAGTTTATTCCAACATAAGCTTACTATTACTTTGCTGGATATCAATCATAAAAATCCTGTTTTGTGTACTCTGCAAAAATTTCACCGTCGTGCCCTAAAATGACATGGGCATCATTTAATAAAGCGATTGTCTTGAGCTTGGCCAGGCTTTGCCACCAGCCGGCCATGTCTCGGATCAACCACCCGGGAGCTTTTTCTTCATAGTAGTTTTCCTTGAAAAACATTGTATCTGAGGTAAATAAGAATGGACCGGAATTTTTTAAATCGGCTTTAAGAGAAAGCATTCCGGGGGTATGACCGGGGGTCTTATATACAGTTATACCCTTAAACAGCTCAAACTCATCACCAAATACCGGTTTCCAGTTAAATGCAGAATCGATATAGTGCGGCAGATAAGCTCCAAAATCCTGCTTGGTGGCTATAGCATAAAAGGCATATTTAAGTTCTTCCTCGTGAGCATAGACCGGTACATCGGTACCTCTGAACAGTTCCAGCCCTCCTGCATGATCCAGGTGCATATGCCCGATTATTATGGCAGAAACATCTTTTACCGAATAACCGGCTTTTTCTAATTGCTTATCCAACCTGTTTTCTTCAGCATAACGGGTAATACCAAAGACTTCTTTTACCGGTGCCGGCCATAATTCTTCCCAGTTTGGGGCAGGGCCTGCCTCGTAAAGGATGAGCCCATGATCTGGATGTTCGATGAGGGCCCCGATCATCTGAAAATCACGACGGATGTTTTCACAAGAAACGTTACTGTGTGTGGAAACACCGGCAGCTTCAATGGTCCAGCCAAGATCAGCTGTTAAAGCACCGAAATCAAGTAAACGAATTTTCATTTCTAATCTCCTTTCAGGTAGTAAAATGATTTTAAATCTCCGGCAGCTCAAGCATACAAGCGATATTTACTGTGTTTTCATCACCTCGTTTATTTCCGGCGTATAAAACAGTAATTGCCTTCATGGATTATTGAAACGGCAATTCATACTGACACTTATCAGTACGTCGCAAATATCATACCAACCAAAAGTGCTGCTTTTTAATTCCAGTTAAGGGCCCTTTCTCAGGCAGGCTTTTATCTGGGTTTTCTTTAATCACAGAGTTTTTCATTTTACTTAAACAATTCCAATGCGATATAGTTTTACAACCGAATTGTCACAATGGGAATTAAGGCAATCAATTAATTTGCAAAATAAGAATTTTAGAATCGGATTAGGTTAGTGTAGGTTAGTGTAAGATAAGGGTAGTTTTACTATTTGGGTTGGGTGCCTGGCCAGATCGCTTAAGGTGGGAAAAACAATGGCCCAGGGTAGATCGGTGGGGTGGCCGTAACAGCAGGCGTTA
>PWUG01000169.1 GCA_003562605.1 Syntrophomonadaceae bacterium
CAGGATTTTATGATTTTTTGGAAGCTTACCGGAACGAAAAGCATCCAGAACACAAAGAAATGACGGCATGGGCGGATTCACAGGGCTTTAGTGAATATGATTCAGAATGGATCAACGAACTGCTGAAGGGCATTGCTTATAAGAAAACGGAGTGGGCGAAAATAAATCACGAAAGGTATAAGATCATTGATGATAAGTATCGGATAGAATAAAGAGCAATTAGCACGGATTGTTTAATAGGGTCTTGAATGTAGGTTAAACCTGCCAGGGGCTGGCAAAACTGCCCTTAATATTTTTTTAGTATGCCTTAAAAATGCTAAAGGTCAGCTTGAGCAGTGGCCCGTTATAAATAAGCAGATAAGGGCTTTATTCGATTTAAGCAGTTTTGTACTGAAGATTTAGCGCTTCCATTTTTTCGTTGGTTTCAGTTCTTCCAGGCCGTGTTTGCAATTTCCCTTTTCTTCCGGGTTGACGTAGAAGATTTCCGAGTAGCCAATATAGTAGGCATTCTTAGTATGGAAGAGCGTTTTGCACTTTCTGCATTTCAGCTCGATATCTGCATCTACCGGAGCACCTTCGAGAATATGACTGTAATTGAAGAGTGAAGTCCAGGAAGGGTCACCTGCCTGTTTGTGAATATCTCTGACAGGATACCACTTCTTAGTTGAAACCAGTTCTTTTATGCTGTGACTGCACCGTCCTTTTTCTTCAGGATTTACGTAGTGAATACCCGCATACCCTATGTAATATGCATTGATGGTATAAAGCAGTGTATTACACTTTCTACACTGCAGCTCAATGTTGGCATCTACCGGAATCCCTTTGAGAATATGGGTGTGGTCAAAAAGCGGAGACCAGAACATTTTATTTTCCTCCTGAAACTTTGTCAGTAGATGTGGGCCACCTTATCTTCCGAGTAATGGATCTATTTGAAACCCGGCGTGGTGCAGGGATTATTATAGAAGTGGCGAAGTTTATGGCGGGTAGTGATGAGTGTCAGCAAAACCAGGGGCTTTTTATATAAGCTGGCCCGCCTGCTCGGCGATTTTTCAGCTATCTCCAGCGGCAGCCCAAAAAAGATTGCCAAAAGAGTTGGCCGCAGGATGGTTAGTTGGAGATAGTATATTTAAACGTGTTTTTAATCCTACAGAGACAATAAAAGTAGCGGTTTGTGGTGACGGTAACCCTGATATTGAATGTTACTGTGAAGATAATGATATTAAGGTTGGATATGGAAAGGTGAATGATTTCTAATTGTTTATCATACTAAAGTAACTCTTAACAAGGTTGGGTAAAATATTGGATTATTTCTTAGAAAGAATTGACGGTTTATCCTCAGAAAACCTAACCACTGAAGTGTTGGGTATCTTTTTAGACAGCTCTACATACGCTCCATATGCAAGGTTATTTGTTATCTGAATTTCAGTTACAGATCTACCAATTTGCCCGGGTTTAATATATTGTGGGGGTCCAGGGCCTGCTTAATCTGCTGCATAGCCTTAAGTTCGGCTTCACTCATAACAAGGGGCAGGTACATATTCCGTTTATGGCCTATGCCGTGTTCTCCGCTTATTGTCCCTCCCAGTTTTTTCGTCATCAGGTATAGATCTGCAAGTAGTTGCGGCAGGACTTCTTTACAGCGACTCAGGTCATCATCTGGTTTTTTGATAATCGTGACGTGCAGATTGCCATCCCCAACATGGCCGAAGCTAGGCATGAGTACATCATATTTTTTAGAAAGGGCATCCAGATGTAGAATTATTGGAGCAATTTGGCTGAGTGGCAAAACGATATCTTCGGCACTTAGAACAGTGCTTAAGGCGGTATAGGCCTCCCCCACTTTTTTTCTTATCTGCCAGATTTTTTCCTGATCCCCCGGTTCCCGGGCTACAAAAGATTCCAACGCGCCGAACTCTTGACAGAGGTCATCTATTTCAAGACATTCTTTGAGCAACTGTTCCGGTTCGTTACCATCCATTTCAATTATTAGAATTGCTCCGGCTCCGGCATAGCGTGAGACTTCATTCAGGTAGTCGCAGGCAATCTCCAGGGAAAGCCTGTCCATAAATTCCACACCCACGGGAGTTATGCGCAGGGCTGTCATGATCCGTGGCACGACTTGCAAAGCTGATTCCACATCAGGAAAAAGAACCAGCATGTCAATCTTTGTCCTTGGGAAAGGCAGCAATCTTAGTATTATTTTAGTGAAGATGCCCAGGGTGCCTTCTGATCCTACCATTAGCTGCACCATGTTATAGCCGGTAACATCCTTCACCCTTTTGCCTCCGAAAAAAGCTATTTTCCCTGTCGGCAGCACCACTTCCAGGCCCAAAACGTAACGTCCGGTAACTCCATATTTCATGGCTCGCCCACCGCCGGCGTTTTCCGCGACATTACCGCCCACAAAGCAAGTTTCCATACTCATGGGGTAACCGGCAAAGAAAAGCCCCTCTTGCTGAACCCTATTATTGAGATCGTTTGTGATAACCCCCGGCTCCACCACGGCCATTAAATTTTCCTTATCGATCTCAAGAATACGATTCATCTTTTCCGTGGCAATAACAATGCCTCCATATACAGCCACCGCACCGCCGGAAAGACCGCTTCCGGCACCACGCGGTGTAACTGGTATACGTTTTTCGTTGGCCAATTTCATGATAGCAGCGATCTCTGCTGTAGATTCGACTTTTATAACTGCTTCAGGAAATCGCACATACTCTTTTCCGTGCGTTTCATCATGAGAATAGGGCTCCAAGGATTCTTTATCACCGTGAAGTACATTTCTTTCTCCAACGATTCCTCTTAATTGCTCAACTACCAGCGAGTTAATTATGGAATAATTATTTTTATCCAGCAATGTTTTCCTCCTTGCATACTAAATATCAGGGAAACCACCTGATGCACGAACCAAACCTTCCTTTCCGACTGTGTGCCTAACCTTTATGGGGCAGAAAAGAGGTCCCGTATAATTTTCATCTGCTGATTAAACCAGCAGGTATTTGCGGCTAATCTCCTCATATTTTTCTAGTTCGCTGACAGTTCCCTGGAACTGAACTGCACCCTGGTCGATGACGTAAACCCGGTTAGCAAGTTTTAAAGCAGCGTGAACATTCTGCTCGGCCATAAGTATCGAAAGCCCCTCTTTCCGCAAGGAATCAATTTGTTTCATCAGTTCCCGCACTACCAGAGGCGCCAAACCTTCCGTTGGCTCATCCAACAAAAGAAACTGGGGATTTGCCATCAGCGCTCGGGCTACCGCTAACATCTGTTGTTCCCCGCCGCTGCAAAAACCTCCGCACCTACAGTCGATCCCTTTTAGGGCAGGGAACAGTTCATATACTTTCTGCTTAGTCCAATAGATTTTCCCTGTGGCCGCATGCCCGGCAATATCCAGGTTTTCTTCTACCGTAAGATCCGGAAAAATGCGCCTGTTATCCGGAACAAAGCCAATCCCCATCCTGGCTATTTTGTAGACTGGCATGTTTGTAATTTCATTGCCCTTAAAGAAGATCCTGCCCGCGCGAGGGGGTGTTAGTCCCATAATACTGCGCATAATAGTAGTTTTTCCTGCTCCGTTACGCCCTAGTATACAGACTATTTCCCCCCTCTGAACTTCTAGCGATACGTCGAACAATATATGACTTAAGCCATAGTAGGTGTGAATCTCTTTTACTTCCAGCATCAGGATACCTCCTCTCCCAAGTAGGCAGATTGGACTTGCTTATTGGCCCGAACCTCAGAAGGCAATCCCTGAGCTATGGTTTTCCCAAGCTGCATGACCATGATTTTCTCCGCAATCTCAAAAACAACATTCATATTGTGTTCTGTAAACAGGACTGTCAACCCTTCCTTGTGGGCCAAACTATGTAGAAACCGAATAGTAGTTCTTGTCTCTTCCGGGGACATCCCCGCCGTGGGTTCGTCAAGCATCAAAAGCTTTGGGTAATTTCCCAAGGCAATGGCTATCTCCAGCAGTTTCTGATCACCGTAGGAAAGGTAAGAACTTATTGCCCTGGCCTTATCTATCAGGCCGACTTTTTCTAAGATATTGTACGTTTCCTCCCCAACCATTTTTTTCGATGGAGTAAAAATATTGAACACCTTTCGCTTATTGGAAAGGAGGGCAACCTGGACGTTTTCAAAAACGCTCAGCTGATGAAAAATGTTAATAAGCTGAAAGGAACGGGATATACCTAAGTGGCAGATACGATGCGGGGGCATCCCTGTGATATTCTGACCCCGGAAAAATATTTTGCCTTTTACGGGAGACAGGTGTCCGGAAATTAAGTTGAAAAGCGTAGTCTTTCCAGCTCCGTTTGGACCAATAACTGCCACGATTTTTTTCTCTTCCACTGTAAGGTTCGCCCCGTTAACAGCTTGAAAACCGTCAAAAGTTTTTACCAGGTTTTCAACCTTGAGCATAATTCTTTCCCCTTCCCTTCTGTGATTTTTTTTGAAATTTGCCCAGCATTTCCTCTATAAACCCCAGCACTCCCTGAGGGAGGAAAAAAAGCAATAAAATCTTAATCCCACCCAGGAAGAGCAACCAGTACTCCGTTAGAATACCGAAGTATGTCGTCAACAAGATTACTGTAATTGCACCAAAAGCGGGCCCCAGGAAAGTAAACATGCCTCCCAATAGTACCATAATAAGAACTTCAACTGATTTGGTCCAGAACATAATAGGTGGTGCTACGGAACGTTCCAGAAGTACAAAAAGCATCCCTGCCATCCCCGAGAAGAATCCCCCCATGACAAAGGCAATGAGCCGATGGTTCCGAATGTTGATTCCTACACTCTCGCAGCGCTGCGGATTATCCCTCACTGCCTGTAAGGTTAAGCCGTATGGGGATTTAATAATGCGATAAATGAGCAGAAGACTGGCCGCCACCACTAAAAGAGTAATATAGTAAACGTTGCTTTCGGAACGGGCCACATCTGGAAGGGAAATGCCGTATATACCATCATCGCCACCAGTAAAATCATACCAACGGTAGACGATTGCCCAAACCAGCTGCCCCATTGCCAATGTTAAAAAACCGAAATAAAGACCTCGCAACCGTATACAGATCCAGCCGATAAAAAGAGCTAAAAGGGCAGCAGCAAAAGGAGAAGCGATCGCTGCCGGTAAAGCAGGAAAATCAGTGCGCTGCAAAATAATGGCAAAAGTATAGGCTCCAATACCATAAAATGTTGCCTGATGCAGGACAAGAAGGCCCCCGTAACCAAGGGGAATGTTTAAGCTGGTGGCGAATAAAACAGTTATTAAAATTAATGTGATTAGATAAAGGTAATAGCGGGAGAGGTAAGCAGGGGCGGCAAGCAGCAAAATAACAATAAAAACTAGAAAAATGAACTTGAGTCCGAGCATCTTTTTATCTGCATCAAGGCAAGTCAGAATTTTAAACATTTCTATGTCCCCTCCTTACCAGACAGATTTCATGATCCCAGTGGGTTTCAGGATCAGCAAAATAGTTGCGATGGTGAATGGAAAAACCAGGGCAAAACGTGGTGCGATGAGCAGACCAAATGATTCGCCTACACCGAAGATAATAGAGGCAACAAAAGCACCCCAAATATTTCCTAAACCGCCTACAACGACTACCAGAACAGCATTAATCAAAATAGTAATGCCCATGCCGACAACAATGTTTGTTGTCGGCGCAATTAAAGCACCGGCCAAACCGGCCAAGTAGCAGCTCAACATGAACACGATAGCGTAAATCTTTCTGCTGTTCAGCCCCAAAGCATCAACCATCTCCCGGTCTGTTGCAGTTGCGCGCACGATCTTACCGGTCATGGTATGGTTTGTGAAAAACCAAAGTCCAAAAGCCACCAGCGGGCCGGAAAAAAGGAGAAGTAGGCTATAGGTAGGTAAAGATACTATGTCAAGCAGGGAAACATATCCGCGCAGAGGAACTGGTATTGTCTTAAAATCAACGCCCCAGATGATCTTGGTAATATCATTGAATACAAGTACCACAGCATAAGTTAAAAGAAGCTGCATAAGACGGGGGCGGTTATAAAGCCTGCGTAGCAGGCCGGCTTCCACAGCTAGACCCAAGATGCCTACGATGGCTGGCGCCACAAGAAGAGCCACCCAGAAACCTGCGGTTCCGCCTACCCACAAAGCAACGCTCCAGGCAGTAAATGCGCCCAACATGTAAAAAGTCCCGTTGGCAAAGTTTATGACACGTAGCACCCCGATACTAACCGTCAGTCCAACCGCAACCATGAAAAGGATCATGGCCCGGCTTAATCCGATAAATATCTGTGATACTATAGTCGGAAAATCAGGTAGAAGTGATAAAAAATCCATTGGCAAACCCCTTTCATTGTAAGCTATGCAAATGTCGTCACACTTGATAGCGTTTGAAGGCAGGGCGAGGATAAAAAGATAAATAAAAAAAGTGTGCCACCACCACATTGCACTTTGCATTAAGATTATCAATACAGCACTGAGATGGCGGTGGCTTCTTATTATTTAATATTTTTTTAGTTTTCATTACCGGCTGATTTAACAGGTACATATAAGAGTTCTATGTTCTAAGTATTTCCTTACTCTAATCCCCGCGTACCGCCTGAATTTCTTCTAAAGGTGGTATAACATCGTTACCCGGTATCATGATAATATCCTTTGCGGTTAGGTATGGTTTATCCGGATCCCTGGCAGTTATGCCGATAAAGAACGGGTGGATTAGTTGATTATCATACTCGCGCATGGTAATAGGTCCGACAGGGCTGTCCCATGTAAGTCCGGAGAGAGCATCAACAAAGGCCTCGATGTCCAGGCTACCGGCCTGGCGAAAAGCTTCAGCAATTAAATGGGCAGTAATATAGCCGTTATAACCGACAAAGTTGGGAACACGATCGTATTCCGAACGGAATTTATCGACAAACGCATTGTTTTCCGGCGTGTCTGGATAGTAGTAAAGATATGGACTGCTGCCATACATTCCTTCCGGAGCTTCGTCACCAAGGGCAACGAGCCCTGCATGGTCGATACCGATGTGCAGATAAACACTTACTTCTTTTGTTAGTTCAGCTGTACCAATGGCTTTTGTCAAGGGAATTTGATCGGCTCCACCAGGCGCAGCCACTACCACATCCGGATTGGCGCCCCGTATGGCACCGATGTATGGCGTGAAATCCGGCTCACCTATCGGCCAGTATGTTTCCAATACGTTTTCGACATCAGGGTTCAAATCCTGTAATGTTGCCCAGAACGTGTTAATAATGGCATGGCCGAATTCGAAGTCACTTCCCACTAGAGCATAACGTGTATAGGGAAGATCTGCCATGAAACGGGCTGCGGCGCGACCGCTCATACGAGTGTTAGGTACTACGCTGTAGACGTACCGGTGACCGGCTTCGCCGGTGATCTGCTCACTTTGCGCCGCCCAGGTGATCATAGGCACCTGTTCTTCACGCACATACTCACTTACAGCCAACGCTGAAGCACTACTCATAAAGCCTACAAGCACATCCACCTCTTCCCGGGTCACTAGCTCCCGTGCCCAACTCAGGGCTTTATCGGGCGCAAATTCCTCGTCACGGGTGACATACTCTATTTCCACTCCATAAATACCCTCAGCATTTATTTCCTTTAAAGCCAAGTCAAAGGCATCAAGAGCATCATAAGTATAAACGGTAGGCGGGCCTGTATAAGTGTCAATAATGCCCACCTTGATGTTGCGTTCAAAAACCGGTTCTGCTACTTCTTCATCTGGTTCATCCGGAGGTGCCGGTTCATCCGGAGGTGCCGGTTCAGCACAACCACCAACCATTGTAAAGACAAACACCAAGATCATAAGCAGCACAAAAATGCTTTTCAGGCTTTGATGTTTTATCATGAAACCATTCCTCCTTTTTTAAATAGTTTAAGCCATTTCCCTTCTTCACACCAAGTTTTCTTCCCGCCTGTTTCCAAGAATTCCGTTCATAACCCCCCCTTTCTCAAGCCTTGCGAAAGTATTGCATAGTTGCATCCTTAAAGATAACCACTTTTACTTCAGAACCGTATTTATTTTGAAGCAGTTGAACAACATCTTGCCATTCAAGGCATTCCAGAAAGTGGCGGAAAAGACCAAAACGTTGACCGGGATTACGAGTATAGAGGATAGCTCGGGATATATTGTCAGGAAAAATCGTTTCTCCCGACCAAAGTCTGCCACCGCACTCATTGCCATGTTGGCCCATGAGATAATGCGTCACCTGACCAGCGGGGTGATCCACGATAAGCACCAGATCTCCACCGTCGGCTTTTAGTGATCCAGCGCCCAGCAGCAGGGCAATTAAAGCTTCACTTGCTTTGGCATTTGCATTGGCAATTACGATATCTGCATCTCCCTGATAATCTGCTGCATAAAGTTGCCTGGCTATTTCCACGCCCCTGCTATGAGATAAAAGCGGATGACCAGCCACCATTTCTACAGTCTGCCTCCGGCTGTTTGGTAAAAGATCAATTTTAAAATTGAAGCCGGTCAATCGCACGGCATCTGCAATATCTTCCAAGATGCTGTTGTTTTCAATGTCCCCAAGATTGCCCAGCATTCCAGCCTTTCGCTCTTTAAGATCAGTTATCACTTTACTATGATTTTGATAAATCGATTCCATGTCGGCAACACCTGGGAATATAATCTTTCCACCGCCACTAAATCCGTTAAACGGATGGGGAATGATACTTCCGATGCCAATTTTCAAGTCTCCACTAAGGACTTCGTTATTGATAAACAAAGGTATACCGGAGTTGGTATCACCCACATAGCTGCAGTTTTCATAAGGGTTATGATTATAGACAGGGAATCGGCTCACCAATGTTGTTCCCAATTTTTTTGTAAAATCCACCAGGGTATGCGCTCCATGACATCCAAGAGCAGCAACGAAAGAAATGTTGCTCTCCGATATGCCTGCCCGGATCAGCTGTTCAACGACCAGAGGAGCAACGGCCGCCACATCTGTGGGACGAGAAAGATCATCAAAAACGATTACAGCCTTTTTTCGGCCTTGGGCCAACTGAAACAAAGGGGGTGATGCGATGGGGTCTTCAAGCCGCTGCTGTATTGCCGTACTAGAAAGGATTGGCATTTGGTCGGCGGGAATATCTGTAAAATGAACGTCCCACTTCTCAGGTAGGGCAATTTCTACTTCAACCTCGTTGAACCAGGCGCCTTGGGGCAATCTATAAACTTGTCTTTTCAATTGTTTCCACCTTCTCCATCATATGGAAGCATTGATGTCCTTTAATAATTTAAGGAGTTGTGAGTAGAGGTTTTATTTACAGCCATTTATGAGTTTCGAAGCTCTAATTGCTGGCAGTGCTTCTTATAATTGCAACAGAAATCATCTAAATCTTCTATAATCATGTCTCGGGATTTTTCGCTGTCACCTTCCTTTACCGCCCGATAGATCTGGTTATGCAACTCCACAATATAATCCATATCGATCTCTATGGATTCTAAGGTAAAAAAGTCAAAATATTGGAGCACAAGTTTACGCAAAGCCTGTATAACAAAGATGAGAACGGTATTCCTAGAAGCTGAGACCATGGCCTTGTGAAATTCATAATTGCTGCGAAAAAATTTGTTTTTTTGGTTTCCGCTGAGGCGCATTTCTGTCAGTGCCCGAAGCATCACCTCCAAGTCCGCCTCTGTCCGCTTGACCGCTGCCATTTCAGCTGCAGCGCTTTCCACAACCTTTCGGGTATCTATGTACTGATCAAAATCCACTTGATTCAACTGCATGATCAAGCCCAGGCTTTCTACTATTATATCTGGTTCAATGTGGCTTACATATCTCCCACCCTTGGGTCCTGAAGCTGTATGGATCAAGCCGGTGGCTTCTAGTTCCCGTAAGCCTTCCCTCACAGCAGAACGGCCTATACCCATAGATATACTCAAATCACTTTCACTGGGCAAACGATCACCGGGCTTGATTGTTCCAGCAATAATTTCGTTTTTTATCGAATTAAATACGTGCTGATACGCAAAAGACTTTTTGTAGGTTTTAAGCTCGGGGAAATTCTTTTTCATGGAAATAACCTCGCGGTATTAACATCTTATTGTCAGACAATCATAGTATAACAAAGTTTATAGAAACCGGCAATATAATTGTGAATATTTTATTGTTTCTTATCATAGAAATTAATTTAAATAATGGGTGTATTCTAATCTCCAGATACGCAATTTATGATCACTTTGACAGTTGCGGCCTCAATAAAGGAAAATATTCGGTCAGGCCAGTGGCAAAAGCTATATTTTGAATGCGAATAAAAGGGATGGGTACCGTTTTGAAAAAGGAAGTTTTACCGATGCGTAAAAACTACTTCGTATAGCCATGTTATCGAAGAACTAGCGCTGGAACGACCATAGAAATGGCAAAGTCTATACCAAATATTAAAGATATCCACAAAGCTATTGCCAACCAATTCTCAAGTTCATTTATTCCAACTCCTATCCTGCAATATTTCGACTAAAACATAAAAAAACAACAACATACATGCAATAACTTCGATATGAAATAAATACTGTGCTTAAAGAAACAAAACAATGCGCTTTAATTTGACTTACCTGCTTCTATAACTCATATAGATCGATGCAATCTTAGGGATTTGGTTTTAGCTGGAAACTTTACTACAGGTCTGGCATGCTTTCTACTCTTATCGCATCAAGCACTTTTCCAAAAGCATCGATAGTCACATCAATATCTTCATCCGTGTGAACCACTGAAACAAAGCCTTTGACACCTCTAAGCATATTAATACCATTTAGCAAAAATTGTCTATTCATCTCCTGTAATAGTTCAGGAGACATTTTTTTTCCAGTATCATAGCAGTAATGTGTTTCACAATTCTTTTTACACTCTCCAATATGTATATTTATTGTAGAAGAAGTATTGTAAACACAAGCTTCCAAATTTCTTTTTCTTATTTCCGTATTCATGCCAATCGCTAATTTTTCCGCTAAACTTTCTGCTCTTTTTTGAGGTTCACCTGAAGATAGCTCTTTGAGTATTGCAACACCGGCAGCTGCATTTAGTGGGTTCCCATTCCATGTGCCGGGATGAGGAACCCGTTCATATCGATTCCATTTTTTATTTCCCACTTTTATTTTTAGCATATCTATGAGTTCAGAGCGACCACAAATCGCGGCTCCGCCGGGTAATCCTCCGCTAACCACCTTACCCAGAGAGCTCATATCCGACACTATATCAACTGTGCCCTGATAGCCACTTGTAGACCACCTCAGGCCAGTAACAACCTCATCTATAACTAAAATCGTCCCATATTTTTCACACAATCTCTTGGCTTTATGTACCAATTCATAAGGCATAGCTATTGTTCCTGAAAAAGCACCTCCACCTTCTAAAAATAATGCGGCGATATCCTGATTACTGATCAGGTTTTCCATTGCGCTGATATCATTGATTGGTATTACACAGGTAGCGTCAGAGACTGCACTATCATAAATTGGTGGCAGTCTTCCCGGTGTAGCCTTATTGCACGGCTCTTCAAAACCGACCAACATGTGATCCGACCAGCCCAGGAAGTGTCTTTCGAACTTGGCTATTTTATGCCTACCGGTATAAGCTCTGGCTATTTGGGCAATTAGCAAATTAGCCTCAGTGCCGGAAGATGTAAATTCAACTTTTTGGGCAGAGGGAATAAGTTCTGATATTATTTCGCACCATTCGAGAGCCAACTTGTTTTCAGCACCATAATGTGTTCCTTTTGATATCTGCTCGTTCACTGCCTTTATTAATAACGGGTGTGCATGGCCAAAAAATAGTGCACCGTGACCCATTGTATAATCAATAAATTCATGGCCATCCACATCATAAGTTTTAGAGCCTTTAGCTGATTCTATGTACAGTGGAAACGGGTCAATATTACGAGCATCATGTTGATTTCCCCTGCTTGAGTTAGAAGCGCGCTTTGATAGTTCTCTTGATGTTAAGAATTTACTGTTATAATTGGTAATACTGTTTGAAGTCTTCATAAGAGATGAACCCCTTTGTTTGTAATAGATAAAATTATTATTTGCATTTATCTTATTAATAAAATCTTAACCAAAGTGATAAACTGAACAGCTAATAACATTATAACTGTTATTAGCTGCATATTGTATCGTAATCCCAGTCAACAAAACCGCCGAAGTCTTAAACCTCTTTATAGCCCATCTTAAGCAATAACCGGGATGCATTCTCACTGCGACTGCCGGTTCTGCAATAAACAAGTATTTTAGTATCTTTATCCGGCAATTTTTCAGCAGCCAACGCTTCTATCTCAGAATCAGGGATCTGCAGAGCCCCTTTAATATGAGCCTCTTCGTATTCCCGGGGAGTACGCACATCTACGATAATTACAGTTTCTCTGTCAATTATCTCTTTTGCTTCAGTTGCAGTAATCCTGATATATTCAGCAACTTTGTCCAAGGCAACATCTTCGCTTATGCCAATCTCTTCCACCGGCTTTGTTGGAGCGCATGCAGTCAGCGTGGTAATAGCCAGGATACAGACCGCTAAAATAAGGTTGTCTTTTTCATGTTTATCTTTACTTTACGTAATAATATTTCATAAGTAAACATATCTAAATTATAACAAATTTCCGGTAATACTAAACCGAGCAGGGTCTTAGAACCTTAAATTAACTGGTTAAGAAAATACGTCCTTGAGCTACTTTTTAAAACTCTCCACTTTTTTTTCTGAATCTGTCCTGGCTTCTTCCGGGTTGATGTAGAAAATTTCCAAGTAGCCAATATAGTAGGCCTTCTTGGTATGGAAGAGTGTTTTGCACTTTCTGCACTTCAGATCTATATCTGCATCTACCGGAATCTCTTTGAGAATATGGGTGCGGTCGAAGAGTGCTGACCAGGACATTTTATTTTCCCCCTGAAGTTTTGCCAGTAGATGTAGGACACCTGATGTTTCGGGTGATGGATCTATCTGTAACCCGGCGTGGTGCAGGGATTGTTGTAGAATTGGCGAAGTTTATTTCAGCTTGTGCGCGGTTTATTGCCAATTATATTCTATCACAGAAACCTTATATTTTTAGTGAGGGCCCTTTAATGAGATTTTCTGCGGATTTAATCAACCGGGAAGAGTTCATTGCCTTCGACCTGGAGACGACCGGGCTGCACCCTGTTTTTGCCCGGATCGTTGAAATAGGGGCTGTGCGGTTCCGGGGTGATGGGACGGTGCTGGAAAGTTTTCAGCAGTTGGTAGACCCCCGGTGTGAGATCTCTGCAGGGGCGATGGCGGTAAACGGCATTACCAACGAAATGGTGGCCGGCCAGCCCACAATCGAAGAGGTATTACCCTGCTTCATAGATTTTATCGGTGCTGTGCCGGTTGTGATGATGGCTCATAATGCCGGTTTTGACATGGGCTTTCTTTCAGCTGCCTTAAGCCGCCTGGGCATGGGGAGCCCGTTGCATCCCGTGATCGATACCTGTGCCCTGGCGCGCCGCAGGCTTAACCTGATTAACTACAAGCTCGAGACAATCGGCCGTTACCTGGGCTTAATAAACAGTGCAGAGCACCGGGGTCTGGAAGATTCTTTGCTCTTAAAAGATGTCTTCCTGCACCTGACCAGGGTCAGCCCGGTAATCAGAAGCACTAGCGAACTTTGCCGGATGACTCCTGTACTCCGGTTCCGGACCTTCGAAGAGATGGCCGGTCAATTACCGCCCGGATTTGAAAAGCTGTGGGAAGCGATTGTCAAGGATCAGGACGTGGTGATGGAGTACATGGGAGGCAGCACACCCGGTTCTGCCCGTGTCGTCA
>PWUG01000061.1 GCA_003562605.1 Syntrophomonadaceae bacterium
GCCCATCCACCCAGTAGATCGGCGGCATAAAGGGTTCCTTCCGCTCCTTTCCCCTCACTGGGGCTTTCAGAAAGGCTGCAGGCCAGAGGAAAGTGTGCACCCACAGAGGCCCCGCAGATAATTGCGATCATGGAAAAGGCTATGATCAGCAGCGCCGGTGAAAACCGCACAGAGTTGGCCTGTAAAAGCAGGGCTGCGCCGAACAAAGCGGGGTGAAGCAAAACGGTGTACAGTTCTACTCTCACCAGGTGAATGCCCCTTCTCTTTCGCTCCACCGCCTTCACCCCCCAAAGCCCGCCGACGGCAACCCCGGCCATAAAAAAAGCAACCAGCAGGCCGATCATTTGGTAAACATAGCCATAGAGAGCTTGAAAGATAAAAAGGATTAACAGGTCAAAAGCCATCCCGGTGACCCCCGAGCTAAAAACAGCCAGGGCCATTAAATTATTATTATCTATACCTCGCTTACCGGCCTTAAATAGAGCCAAAAGTAGGAGGACAAGCACAAAACTAACTGGTAAATACGGCACCTTCTCAAGCCGTCGAAGGGCAGAAAATACTTCCGGCGAATAGAGCCCTCCCCAGTAATAGAGAGAGTAGTAGAAGCTTACGGGCCTCAAATCATCATTTCTGCCCGTTTCGTAACCCGTGAGACCCTTTTTCAGGGCTTCCAGGCGCATCTCGTCAAAGCGGTATTCCAGGTAGCTTTCAGTAACAAAACCGTCAGCCAGTCCCCGGCTTTCCAACCTCCTGTATATTGTTTCACCCTCAAACATAAAAGGGCTTTCCGATGCGAAATAAAGGGTCATATCGCCCGGTAACGCTTTTAAGTACGGGAATACTTCCCCGGCGGTCCGGTAAAGCGAAGCAAGCAGAGGCTGGATTTCCGGGGTGAGAGCTACCCCGGATCCGGGAGAGGAAAAAACAAGAACCCCGCCCGGAGCCAGCCTGCAGCGAGCAAGCTCAAAAAACTGGTTTGTAAAAAGGCGGTTTTGCTGCAGGCTGTCAGGCTGAAGAAAACCCATAATAATTAAATCGTACTCAGAAGAACCTTTTTGCAGGTATCGCCGGGCATCGCCTTCAATAACATGGACCCTCGGTTCGGTCAGTTCAGCATGAATTTGTTCAACGGGAAGCTGGAGCAGCAATCCGGGCAACCTGGGATCAAGCTCCACATAGTCCAGCTTTTCCACCGGGTGCCGGAGAATCTCTGCGACAGCGCCCCCTGCTCCTCCGCCGATCATTAAAACTTTCGAAGGCTGCGGATGAACTCCCGCTGCCAGACTGACCAGATCCTCATGCATAGCCCGGTCAGGGTTGGGCGAAGTGAGATATGGCCTGCCGTCGTAAAAAAGGGTGTATTCACCTTCGCTGAGCGCTACCACAATATTGCCGTAAGGGCTGTTTTCGTAATGAACTATCTCACGGCCAGGCCACTGCCGCTGCAAGGACGACTGGTGAAGGATGGAGCTTAGGGGCGAAAAGATTATTAAAGCAAGTGAAAAAACCGCAAGCGCTGCAAAACCGATCGCTTTTCGCTGCCTGGAAGATCCTTTGCTTCCCGCCATATTAAACATCACTGAAGCGGCAAGGTGCAGGATCAACAGGGCCAGGGCTATTTCCATGCTGTTAAACAACGGCGCCAGAGTCAGCGAAAATGCCAGACCCGCTGCCAGCGAGCCTGCGGTTTCGTAGATGTAGATCTTCCCCGGTGCCGCCTTATCATTCCGGGTTTCCTGCCTCAGCAATCGACTGGCTAGAGTGAAAAGAGATCCGTGCACAAAGCTGGAGGGTGCCAAAAGCGCTATCGAAGCCAGAAACAGCGGGAGAAAGCCCAGGGCTTCCCCGGGGAGAAGGCTGAATAAGGTATAGTTAATACCCCTGGTGTAATAGAGGGAGGCAAGCAGCATAAATCCATAAAGGAAAAGACCCCAAGCATAAAAAGGCCGGTACAATTTAGCCGGCAGTCGGCCGGCAAGGTATGCGCCCAGCGCTTCCAGCACAAGCCAGTTGCCAAGAATAACTCCCAGGGTCAGCTCATTTCCATAAAAAACAACCAGCAGTTCCCTTAAAAGCAGCAGCTGCCCCAGCACCCCGCCGGCCCCCACCAGCAGGGTAGTAGTGGTAAGGATCGTTCCTTTTTTAGGGATCCTCAAGCCCAAACCCCCGGAATCTCTTCCGCACAGTTTGAACACTTACCGTCTTCCATAAAAATATTTTTGACCGCAATATGGTTCCGCTCCACGAGGATAGCACCACAGGAAGGGCAATATGTAGAATTATACTTGTGCCCGGGCACATTGCCCAGCGTCACGTACTTAAGCCCTTCAGAAACTGCAGCCTGACGGGCCCTCTCCAGCGTTTCAAGCGGTGTTGGCGCCTGTTCGGCAAGGCGGTACGAGGGGAAAAAGCGGCTAAAATGAAGCGGGGTATCTTTCCCTAAGTTTTCCGCCAGCCAGCGGCACATGCTTTCGATGCTTTGCGGTTGATCATTCAGTCCGGGAACGACCAGGTTTACTACTTCAAGCCAGGTTCCCGCTTCACGAATTCTAACCAGGTTGTTCAGAACCGGATCAAGGCTTCCCCCGGCAACATCACTGTAAAAACCGTCAGTAAAACCTTTTAAATCGATTGTAATGGCGCTCAGCAAAGGCAGCAGCCCGGCAAGCGGTTCAGGGTTCATAAACCCGTTTGAGTGCATGACAACTTTGAGGCCCTTTTCACCGGCCAGAGCTGCAATTTCATGCATGTATTCATACTGAACCGTGGGTTCATTGTAGGTAAAAGAAATAATCGGCACTTTTCGCCTGTTAGCAATGGAGATTATTTCACCGGCCCCGTAATTTTCAACGTTATCCAGATCTTTAATGTCCTGCTGGGAAAGCTGCCAGTTCTGGCAGTATTTGCAGGAAAAATTGCAGCCTGTTGTACCGATGCAAAGCATGCCCGACCCGGGCAGGAAATGGTAGAGGGGCTCCTTTTCAACCGGATCCACCGCCACGGCTGCCGGGCGGTTGTAAACCCTGCTGTATAGAGCGCCTTTCCTGTTGACTCTGGTGCGGCACAAACTGGTTTTGCCGGCTGGGATCACGCAGTTGTGATGACAAAGACGGCACTGCACCTGGTTTTTATCCAGTTTTTCATAAAAGCTGCCTTCGAGTTCTCTGGAGGGGAAAGTCAGGTCGAAGGGGCGAAATGCCTGCAAGCCGTAATAGGATAACGCCATCGCGGCAGATGAAATAAAGCACCACTTAAGAAATCCCCTTCGGCCGATCGCGGACATAATTACCCCTCCAGGGTGTTAAGTGAAATCGTATAAACTGACGTCGTTATTATTCAAGGTAAGTCAGGCGAAGCTCATTATCCTGCTCCGAGGCGATCGCCATGAAGCGAATCCAACTTTGAGTATCGGCATCATAAAATTCGACATAAGTCGAGTCATTTTCATAGACCAGGCGGTGCTCTGTAACCATCCATTCGCCCAAACGGCCTTCGGTCAACTTTAAGCTACCGTCAGCATTTAGGTGAATGTAGGCTCCCACCCCGGTGTTATCTTTATACAAAATCCAGGATCCTATAATTGTTCCGGCCAGGCCGGGATTAAGATCGGGCTGAACGGCGGCCCGATCCGCCAGCGCCCGGCCTCCATAAAATGCCAGGGGTAGAAGCAGGAGCAGCACCAGGGCCAAATACTTAACTTTCA
>PWUG01000166.1 GCA_003562605.1 Syntrophomonadaceae bacterium
ATTTGGCTCACAAACACACCCGGCAGATGGTAACTGCGGCATCATAGTTACCAGCAGAGAGAAAGCCTCGGAATACAGCGCAGACAAAAATATTGAGATCCGGGTAATTTCCTACGGCTACAGCCGGGCCCCGAAAGCACACATGTCCATGGCCCCTGTTCCTGCAGCCAGGATGGCTTTGGAAAAAGCCGGTTTAGATATAAAAGATATTAAAGCAATAAAAACCCATAATCCCTTTGCCGCCAATGATATTTATATGGCCAATGAATTGGGAATCGACGTGATGAGCTTCAACAATTATGGAAGCCCGATAATTTTTGGCCATCCCCAGGGACCGACTGTCGGTCGCTGTATTGTTGAAATGATTGAAGAACTAGTTCTTTTAGGCGGGGGTTACGGTATGTTCTCCGGTTGTGCAGCCGGCGATACCGGAGCAGCCCTGATTGTTAAAGTTTCTGCTTAAGAGGCAGCTTCTTTATTGTCTTAAAGTTACCAGGTCCGAATCGATGCAATCGAGATTGATTCGGACCTGGTAATTATTTTATTAAGTGGAGTTTAACAGGTATTTTTGCGCCGATCTTTAGGGAACCAGGATAAATCCTTAAAGATTTATTTAATAATTATTATGTTTGTTTTGATGCAATTGGCCACGGCATTGCTGACGCTCCCGAGCAACATTTCTTTAATACCGCCCAGGCCCCTGCTTCCAAGAATAACGTAATCAAAATTCTCCTTCTCAGCAATTTCACATATGATATCCGCCGGGTGTCCCTTTTCAAGTCTTGTTTTAACCGTGATTCCCTTGTCTGTAAAAGGCTGTGCAGATTTTTCCAAGACCTTCATCGCAGTATTTTCCAATTCTGCTTCAGTTTTTTTATAAGCGGCGAACAGATCGTAACCGATCTGGGGATTACCTTCAATAACATAAAGGATTGTTACTTCGGCTCCCAGTTTAGAAGCCAGTTTAATTGACTGATCAATAGTTTTCATTGAGTGCTTCGATCCATCTGTTGCAAGCATCAGCTTATCCATATTTTAACACTTCCTTTCATATATATTGAAAAGGTTTACTTACCGTTTTGAGATCGTTAATTCGTCAAAGCAGCTGTAAAAACCTTTCCAAAATGCAGTTGATTCTGGTCGGTTATCCATTTTAGATATCTATTTGACCTACGTTTTATAATATCATATGTAATAAGGTTTAACCATTTTGAAAAAGTAAAATTCTCTTTAAATAATAAAATTTTAAATAAATATCCGGAAAAAGCTTATTATCACTCAGAAAGCAAACTGTCAGCCCGCCCGATGCCCTGCTCCAGGTAACTATTAGCCATTTCCCGGTAATGAGCGGCGCTGGAGTCTACCCACATTAGGGATGCACCTGCGATCTCCTTTTTTATCTTCGCCGGGGCGCCTGCAGCCAGATGTTTTGCGGGGATCTTCATATTGTCGGTTACCACGCTGCCTGCTGCAACCATCGCTTTCTCACCGATTTCACAAAAATCCAGCAGCACTGCGTTCAACCCGATGATTGCGCCCTGGCGGACCGTGCAGTTATGCAATACAGAACCATGGGCCACAGTGACATTTTCACCGATGATTGTCTCCCCATCGACCATTGTGTGCACGACCACATTGTCCTGAATACTGGTATTTTTCCCTACAAATATCCGTCCGAAATCCCCCCTCAGAACTGCCCCAAACCAGATACTGGCTCCCTCCTCTACCACCACATCACCGATCAACGCTGCAGTCGGCGCGATAAAGGCACCCGCCGCTACCTGCGGTCGTTTCCCATTCAATTCCATGATCACTGGCAAAACACACTCCTTTCATCGCTGGTGAAATGTATTGGATCAGCTTTTACGAAATACAGTTCCCCTCAGTAAAGCTACTGTTTCTTCGCCACGGAAAACGGTCATACGGTAAATTCCTGTCGAACGGGTAAGATGTTCCTCCTCTGCCACAGCAGTCAAGAGATCGCCGCTTACGGTTGATTTCACATAATTGACACTGATATGAAGGGCCAAAGCTGTACCGCGGGTGTTTGAAGCAAGTCCGAAAGCGGTATCTGCCAGGGTAAACATAGCCCCTCCGTGAGTAACGCTGTTAAAATTTTGCATATCGGGAGTAACCTCCATACTTACCCTTGCATAACCGGCTCGCACTGATTCGAGCTTGATCCCCAATAACTGAGGAAAAAGATCCTGCCGGTATCGCTTTTTAAGCTGCTGTGAGAAATCTGCCTCCCGATTATCCATAAACTTTCCTCCTTGCCTAAATCTACTATGGGAACAGTATACTTGATCATCAGCATTTTTGAAAACCCCTGTATTGGCTTACCATCGGAATCGGTAATTGTGTTTTATGATTAAGGTTAGCTTGTGATAGAATAAAAGTGGTTGCCTGGTTAAAAATTATTCATGCAATCAATGAAGGGAATGAGAATAAATGGATCGGCAAGACCTTCAACAACGAAAAACTCATTTAGAAACAACTAAAGAAAAATATCCCGAAAAGTATGAAACGGAAGATGTTATTTTCAGCCATATTCATGCCGGTGACAGAATTTATATTGGTACCGGTTGCGGTGAACCTCAATACCTGGTCCAGGCTCTAATAAAGTTTGTAGAATCTAATCCGAAAGCTTTTTTTGACACAGAAATTTTACATGTCTGGACTCTCGGTGTCGCACCGTACACCGATCAAAAATTCAGGAAAAACTTCAGGCATAATTCATTCTTTATTGTAGAAAATACCAGGGAAATTGTGAACAAAGGAGTTGCTGATTACACGCCCATCTTCGCTTCCGGGATCCCGGAATTATTCCGGCGTAAACTGGTACCTGTTGACGTTGCCATTATCCAAACATCACTGCCTGATATGCATGGATA
This sequence comes from Syntrophomonadaceae bacterium, assembly GCA_003562605.1. The sequence continues at coordinate 2,895 of PWUG01000166.1, forward strand.
CCTGAGCCTCGGGATTAGTGTTGATATTACCAAGACTGCAGTTGAAAACGCATCACTGGTAATTGCTCAGCTTAACTCAGAAATGCCGAGAACCCATGGGGATACGTTCATAAATATCAAGGATGTGGATTTCGTGGTTCATTACGACGAGCCCATACTGGAATATGAAACTCCCGACACGCCTTCGAATGCTGTGAAAAAAATTGGACAGTTTGTTTCCCAGATAATTGAAGATGGGAATACAATTCAGGTCGGTTACGGAAGCCTGCCAAATGCAATTCTTAACAGCCTCGAATCAAAAAAAAATCTCGGTATCCATACAGAATTGCTCAGTGATGGTATAGTAGAACTTATAAAAAAAGGCATTGTCAATAACTCAAAAAAAACTGTCGACCGGGGAAAAACTGTAGCCTCCTTCTGTATGGGGAACAGGGCAACATATAAATTCCTTGATGATAACCCGGGTATAGAATTTAAAACTATTGACTACACCAACAATCCCATCACAATATCTAGGATTAAAAACATGGTGGCGATAAACACTGCGCTGGAAATAGACCTGACCGGGCAGGCTACGGCAGAATCCCTCGGTAAGTTTTTTTTCAGCGGTATCGGCGGTCAGGCAGATTTTATGCGTGGTGCTGTCCTGGCACAGGGCGGTAAAACAATTCTTACCTTGCCTTCAACCAGTGATGGAGGGAAAATTTCCCGGATCGTTCCTTTTCTAAATGAAGGTGCCGGCGTTACTCTAACTCGCGGTGATATCCATTACGTAGTTACAGAATACGGGATGGCATACC
>PWUG01000128.1 GCA_003562605.1 Syntrophomonadaceae bacterium
AACCGCATCCGTGGTTTGAACCCCTGGCCCGGCGCCTACACTATTTTTGAAGGCAAAAGGCTTAAAGTGTGGCGGGCAGCCCGGCCCGAAACGAATGGCGAAGGTGAAACCCTGCAGAAACCGGGAACAATCCTGGCCGCCGGTGAAGATTCAATGACCGTTGCCACCACGGACGGTGCTCTGACCCTCCTTGATTTACAGCCGGAGGGGAAAAGGCCCATGGATGCAGGCTCATTCTGCTGTGGTTACCGTATCGGACCGGGCCGGCGCCTTAACGGGGAGTAGCTGCTTTGAACAGTAAAAGAAGACCGCAGAAAAATGCCCGTGAAACAGCCCTGCGTGCCCTGGTCCGGGTCGAACAGGACGGGGCTTACCTGAACCTGGCGCTGCCGGCTTTATTGCAAAATCTTGCTCCGGAAGATCGGTCGCTCGCCATACAACTGGCAACGGGAACTGTCCAGCATCTAAACACTTTGGATTGGTCTATAAACACCTTTTCCCGCCGTTCAATAAAGACTTTTACCCCCTGGATCCGTAACCTGCTGCGGCTCAGTGCTTTCCAGATCCTCTACCTCGGGCGCATTCCCGATTATGCTGTTGTTGATGAAGCAGTTCGCCTGGCCCGCCGCTATGGCCACCGGGGGGTTGCCGGTCTGGTCAATGCTCTTTTAAGGCGTCTCACCACCGAGCGCTCTAATCTGCCCTGGCCGGACCGTGAGCACCAGCCGACCGAATACCTTTCTCTTAAACAGAGCCAACCTCAATGGCTGGTCTCAAGATTGATCCGCCGCTTCGGTTTTCAGGAAGCGGAAAAATGGTGTATTGCCTGCAATAAAAAGCCGTTAACTTCGGTTCGGCCCAACTCACTCAGGACCAATCCTGACGAATTAATTGTTATGCTTAATAATGAAGGGATAAATGCAGTTCCCAGTCCTGCCGTGCCTGGAATGCTGCGCATCGAAGCCGGTGTTTCTCCTGCCACAACCCGTTCATTCAGGGATGGTTACTTTACAATTCAAGGTGAAAGTTCAGCCCTGGTTGCCCCTTTGCTATCCCCTAAAGCGGGTGATACTGTTGTAGATCTCTGCAGCGCACCGGGTGGTAAGAGCACCCACCTGGCAGAGTTAATAAAGGACCGGGGCCGTATTTACGCTGTTGAACTGCACAGCCATCGTCTCCGGCTGGTTGAAAAAGCGGCAGCCCGCCTGGGGCTGCAATCGATCGTGCCCGTCATGGCGGACGGCAGGAGTGTCGAAAGGCAGGATCTGTCGGAGCCGTCTGCTGTTTTAGTCGATGCTCCCTGCTCGGGCCTCGGAGTTATCAGGCGGCTGCCCGAAATTAAGTGGCGCAGGCGTGAAGAAGATCTGCCTGCCCTGCAGACACTGCAGATCGAATTGCTTTCTGCCGCGGCCCGTATACTGCCACCCGGGGGGAAACTGCTCTACTCGGTCTGCACCGGAGAACCTGAAGAAACTGCCCGGGTAGTTGAAGCTTTTACAAGCGCCAACAGACAATTTTCACTCGAAGATTTGCTTCCTTTACTGCCGAAAACGCTTCGGAACGGCCTGGATGATTCTCAAACAGTTACACTCTGGCCCCAACGCCACGATCTCGATGGATTCTATATGGCTCTCTGGCGTAAAAAAGGGTAAATCTTGCTTAGAGGCCTTCTATTTGCTATACTGAATGAAAATATTACAGAAAAATACTGGTTCAGGGGGTTTACTTCTTGTGCAGGTAGCAGGCCTTACTAATAAGGGAATGGAACGCCCTAGAAACGAAGACAACTTCTTTGTAAAAGTGGAATCTAATGTTGCTTTGCTTGTAGTTGCCGACGGGATGGGCGGGCACCGGGCCGGTAACGTGGCCAGTGGGTTGGCTGTTTCTGCAGCTGAAAAATTTTGGGCTGATTTAGATCGTTCCACCCAACTTTCTGCAGAAGAAACCAATAAATTGATCAAATGTTTGATCCTTGATGCCAATGAACTTATCCTTGATGAAGCAGGTAGCTCTGCCGAACAGCAGGGGATGGGTACCACTTTAACCGTTGGCCTGCTCTGCGGCAGCCGCCTGACTATCGGCCATATCGGAGACAGCCGCGCCTACCTTATTAACAACGGTCAAATAAGGCTTTTAACCAGGGATCATTCCCTGTTGGAAGAGTTAATTCAAAATGGGCAGGTTAAGCCCGAAGAAGCCAAGAACCATCCCCAGCGTCATGTCCTCACCCGTGCCCTCGGCATTGCTTCCGATCTCCAGGTTGACGTAACCGAACAGGAAATCGAAACAGGCTCGGTTCTTCTCTTTTGCACCGACGGCCTGACTAACCTGGTCAGTGAAGACGAAATTCTGGCAGCATCCTCGGGACAACCCGAGCCGGGACTATTAGCCGAATCGCTGATCGATCTGGCCAATTCCCGAGGTGGGTTCGATAACATTACCGTGGTTGTAGCAACCGGTATTGGGGGGCCGCAAGCTTAATGATCGGAAAAATATTAGCGGAACGCTATGAGCTGATTGAAAAAATTGCCGAAGGAGGAATGGCCCGGGTCTACCGCGGCCGCGATCTCCTTCTTAAAAGAACCGTGGCTGTAAAGGTGCTCAAGGATCAAATGACCGGTGATGCAGCTTTTATACGCCGTTTTGAACGTGAAGCCCAGTCTGCCGCTGCCCTTTCACACCCCCATATCGTAAATATTCATGATGTGGGTGAGCAGGATGGCACTTACTTCATGGTTATGGAGTATGTTGATGGAAAAAATCTAAAAGAGTATATCAGGGAGAAAGGACGCCTGCCGGCGCACGAGGCGGTTAATATCGCACGCCAGATAGCTGATGCCCTGGAGCAGGCGCATAAAGCCGGTGTGGTTCACCGCGATATTAAGCCCCAGAATATCCTCTTTTCCCACGAGGGAAAAGTAAAAGTGACCGACTTTGGCATCGCCATTGCCGGTGACGGTGTAACAGTGACAGTAGGCGATGAAATTATCGGATCTGTCCAATATATTGCACCGGAACAAGCCAGGGGAGGGTTGGCCGGTAAACAATCGGACCTTTATTCGCTTGGGATAGTCCTCTATGAAATGGTTACCGGTAAAGTGCCTTTTGACGGTGAAAGCCCGGTTGCAGTGGCGATGAAACATATCCAGGAACAGATCGTTCCGCCGAGACAGCTGGTTGCCGATTTGCCCGAATCCCTGGAGCATATTATCTTAAAAGCGGTGCAGAAAGACTCGGCAGAACGTTATACCAGTGCCGCTGAACTGCTCGAGGATCTTTTTTATTCTGAAGATAACGGGGTGCCCGGTGTTAACCCGGCCCGAACCAGGACCAACAAAGACGGCAATGAAGACGATGACGCCATCTTAAGACCGGCCCGGCCAGTTCCAATAAAAAGCGGCTATAATGTTCCCCCAAAGAAAAAGCGGACATGGCTTAAGGTCTTAGTGGTTCTGATTTTGCTGGGATTGGTCATCGGCGGTGCAGCCTTCATGTTAAGCAGTTATGTTTTTGTACCCGAAGTTGCTGTACCCGAAGTCAAAGGACTGAGCCAGAGCGAAGCATCCCAGCTTTTAAGAGAAGAAGGGCTGGTTCCAGGCTCTGAGATCTTCTATATTTATGATGATGCTATAGCGGTCGGTAACGTGGTAAAAACCGAGCCTCCTGAAGGCCGTGTGGTTCGCAAAGACAGGATTATAGAACTTTTTGTCAGTAAAGGGCCTGAATTTATTATAACCCCCGATCTTTCCGGACGGACTGAATTGGAAGCCAGGACTATCCTGCGCGAGCTCGAGCTAACCATGCGTGTTGAAAGGGATTACAACGATGATGTTCCTGAAGGGATAATATACCGCCAGGTTCCCGGAGAATCATTCCGGATTTCGCGCGGTGAAGAAGTTGTCGTCTATGTAAGCGAGGGCCGCGGGCCCTTCCCTCTTGCCGATCTGACAGGATACTCGGAAAAGGGCGCACTCGACTACCTGGATGATAACGGTCTTCGGTCTCGCATTCGTTATCAATTCTCGATCGGTAGTTCCGGGCATGTTATCAGACAGATGCCGGAACCGGGACAGGAAGTATTACCAGGCCAAACTGTCGATCTGATCGTCGGTGAGTAGGGAGGTTTTATTTGCTTAAAGGAAAAGTGGTAAAAGCGGCGGGAGGATTTTTTAGTGTCCGTGACAAATCCGGCACAGAACATATCTGCCGCGCCAGGGGTACCCTTAAGAGGGGTAAAAACGGTCTTATGGTTGGAGACTGGGTTCTGTTTGACCCTTCTGAGGAGAACTCTGTGACTGAAAGCGGTGAAGGGATAATTGAAAAACTACTGCCCCGGATTAACCGCCTTTACCGACCCATGGTATCCAATGTGGATCAACTGATTGTGGTTATGTCTCTTAAAGAGCCTGAATGCGACTGGCAGCTGGTCAGCCGCATGTTAATTTTTGCGGAAAAAGAAAAATTATCGGCAGTATTATGCCTGAATAAAACCGATCTTGTCGGGGAAAAAGAATTCGCTGCTTTAACCGGACAGGTGGATTATTATCCATACCCGATCCTTTACACCAGTGCAGTTAACGGGTCTGGACTGGAGCAGCTGGAGGAACGCTTGAGTGGACAGTGTTCCGTTTTTGCCGGTCCTTCAGGGGTAGGCAAATCTTCGCTACTTAATGCTATACAGCCGGGGCTTTCGCTGCAAACCGGAATAGTCAGTGAAAAAATTAAGCGCGGCCGTCACACTACCCGGCAGGCTGAGCTTTTAAACCTAAGGTGCAGTGGATCGGTTGTCGATACACCCGGTTTCACGCGACTTGATTTTTCCGATCTTGAAGCGGATCAGCTGGCAGATTATTTTCCCGATTTCGATCCTCAGCTCGGCCGCTGCAGTTTTCGAAACTGCAGGCATATCAGTGAACCCGAATGTGCGGTAAAGCAGGAGATTGGCAGAAGCATTAACCCGATGCGTTATGATCACTACAAGTATTTTGTTCAGGAGCTAGGCAAACAGGAGGTATTTTAATCATGCCCGTCAAAGTAGCGCCATCGTTGTTATCCGCAGATTTCAGCAGGCTGCGTGAAGAAGTCGAACGAATAGAGAAAAACGGTGCCGATTGGGTCCACCTCGATGTTATGGACGGTCATTTTGTGCCCTCTATTACCATCGGCCCGGTAGTGGTTAAATCTCTCCGCCCGCACACGGATCTTTTTATGGATGCCCACCTGATGGTCAGTGAACCGGAAAATCATATCGAACAGTTTATCCAGGCAGGGGTAAACCTGGTTACCATCCAGGCAGAAGGCACAATCCATCTCGACCGGGCCTTGCGCAAGATTAAAGATTTAGGGGCAAAAGCAGGGGTAGCTCTAAATCCCGCCACCCCGCCGGCTGCTCTCGAATACATCTGGTCTCTGCTTGACCTGGTTCTTGTCATGAGCGTTAATCCGGGAGCTGGTGGGCAGGATTTCATTCCCACAGTCCTGCCTAAGATAGAATACATCGCCGATCAAATCCGTTCCCGTGACTTGCCTGTAGAGTTGGCAGTTGACGGCGGAGTCAACGGCGAAACCGCCCCGCAAATTATAAAAGCAGGCGCCACTGTTTTAGTGGCCGGCTCAGCGATCTTCAAGGCAGAAAATGGCATGGATTTAATTGGTGATTTGAAAAAATATTGAAATGTGCTATAATTCATTTATCCGTTACTTCAGGGTCTGGTGAGGAGGGAAGCACCCTTCAATTCCGAACCGGCGGTAATGCCCCGGGTTACAACCGGAGAGCAAAGCCCGCGAGCCGTATAGGCTGATCCGGTGCAAATCCGGAGCCGACAGTACAGTCTGGAAGGAAGAAGAAACGGCAAAAAAGCGGCCTGTTTTCTAAAAAGACCCTGAAGCAGCTTAATGCTCAGGGTTTTTTTATAAGAGTATCAATACAGCCACTGCCAAATTGCGGCTTGCTGTGTCCTGAACTCTGATTTCTAAAGACGAGGTGAGTTTAGTTGGATGCCGATGATCGATTTATGTGGATGGCTCTCGACCTGGCCCGCCAGGGGAGAGGCCGTACAAGCCCCAATCCAATGGTAGGTGCTGTTGTTGTACAGGGCTCAGAAGTAGTAGGCAGTGGTTACCACCAGGCTGCCGGTACACCCCACGCTGAAATTATTGCTCTCGGGAAAGCCGGAGTTAAAGCACGCGGGGCAACTCTTTACCAGAATCTCGAACCGTGCAATCATCACGGCCGCACCGGCCCGTGCACGGAAGCAATCATCAAGGCTGGAATCAGCAGGGTTGTGGCGGCGATGCAGGATCCCAACCCCATAGTTTCCGGGCGAGGTTTTACAAGGCTTGCTGAAGCAGGAATTAAAGTAAAAGAAGGGATCCTGGAAGAAAAAGCGCGCCAGTTAAACGAGGTTTTTATCAAGTATATAACTACCGGGTTGCCATTTGTAGAAGTTAAGGTTGCTATGAGCCTCGACGGTAAAATTGGTACTATAACCGGCGACTCACAGTGGATTACCGGTGAAAAAGCACGCCAGTATGTTCATCGCCTTCGCGATCACAGTGATGTAATCATGGTTGGGATTGGCACTGTAATCAAGGACAACCCCAGGCTGACTACCAGGGTTGAAGGCGGCGGGGGAAAGGATGCTGTTCGAGTTATTGTCGACAGTACTGCCCGTTTGCCTATTGATGCGAGGGTCATTGATAGCGGCACATCGGCTAAGATAATCCTTGCTGTTACCGATCGAGCTCCACGGGAAAAGTGCAAAGCTTTGGAAAACAAGGGTGTAGAAATAATGGTTTTGCCCTCACTGCAAGGGTTCGTCGATCTGATTGCCCTGATGAAAAAACTGGCAGAGAGGGAATTTGCAACTATTCTGTGCGAAGGAGGGGGCACTTTAAATTACAGCCTTCTCTCCCGGGATCTTGTCGATAAACTGTTTATATTCATTGCTCCGCTGATTATCGGAGGCAGGCAGAGTCCAACTGCTTTTGGCGGTTCTGGTATCGAAACTTTGGATAGAGCCTGGTCGGTTGAAAATATAGAGATGAAGCAATTTGATCAAGATTTACTGCTGATCGGTTACCCCGCATCCAGAGTTCAGGATTAATAATCAGTAAGGATGGAGTGGTGAAAGTAATTGTTTACCGGAATAATCGAAGAGCTCGGTATTTTACGCCGGATCAGCAGCTCCGGGGGCGGTACCGGCCTGGTGATCAAAGCGAATGAAGTTTTAACAGATCTTAAAATCGGAGACAGCGTTGCTGTCAGCGGCCCCTGCCTGACTGTTACCGCCCTTGACCGGGACAGCTTTACCGTCTGGGTTATGCCTGAAACACTGGAAAAGACAAGCCTGCAAAGGCTTTCGATTGGTGAACATGTCAACCTCGAAAGGGCGATGTCACTGGGCGGACGTTTGGGCGGGCACCTGGTCAGCGGTCATATCGATGCGGTTATAACTCTAACCGGCCGCCGCTTACAGGGAGGCGCAATCCTACTATCTTTCGAAGCGCCCGGACATCTGCTGCGCTATATTGTTCCCAAGGGCTCGGTCGCTCTCGATGGAGTCAGCTTAACAGTGATCGATGTTGATGAAAAAGGATTTTCAGTCGGTCTGATCCCGCATACAGCTTCGTGGACCACCCTGGGACAAAAAGATAGCGGCTCAATGATTAACCTTGAAGTTGATATGATCGGTAAATATGTTGAAAAAATGCTTATGCCCCGCCTTGATGGCGGTAAAGAACAAAAACAAACAATTACAATGGATATATTACAAAAAAAGGGTTACCTTTAAAAGGAGTGTAAATAATGAAATTTAACACCATAGAAGAAGCTCTGGACGACTTAAAAAATGGCCGCATGGTCGTTGTAGTTGATGACGAAGACAGGGAAAATGAAGGTGACTTGATAATGGCGGCTTCCAAGATTACACCGGAGGCGGTCAACTTTATGATTCGTTATGCCCGTGGGCTTGTCTGCACTCCGCTTACTTCACAGCGGGTAAGCGAACTTGATTTGCCCCAGATGGTTACCAACAATACCGATACTCACTGCACTGCCTTCACCGTTTCGGTTGATGCCGGCTCCTGCCGGACCGGTATCTCGGCTTTCGAGCGTGCTAATACAGTTAAAACCCTGATTGATCCGGAAACCAAGCCGGAGGATCTGAAACGCCCCGGCCATATTTTCCCCCTCGAAGCTATGGACGGAGGGGTACTGCGCCGGGCCGGCCACACTGAAGCGGCAATAGACCTGGCCACTTTGGCCGGCCTGGAGCCGGCCGGAGTAATCTGCGAAATTATTAATGAGGACGGCAGTATGGCCCGGCTTCCTCAGCTCATGGAATTCTGTGAGGAGCATAACCTCAAGCTGGTCAGCATTGCCGATCTGATCAATTACCGTATGAAAAAAGAAAAGCTGGTCTGGCGCTCGGCAACAGCTGAACTGCCTACCATTTTTGGCACATTTAAACTTATCGCTTACGAGAACAATATTGATAACCTTGCCCACCTGGCTCTTGTTTATGGTGAAATTGATCCGGAAGAACCGACCCTGGTTCGGGTGCATTCCGAGTGCCTTACCGGTGACGTTTTCGCATCACTGCGGTGTGACTGCGGAAACCAGCTGCACCAGGCCATGAAACAAATTGCCGAAAACGGGTCGGGCGCTGTGGTTTACATGCGCCAGGAAGGGCGCGGAATTGGACTTATAAACAAAATCCGGGCTTATGAACTGCAGGATACAGGAAAAGATACCGTGGAAGCCAACGAAGCCCTCGGTTTTGCCGCCGATCTTCGCGACTACGGAGTCGGAGCGCAGATCATGGTAGATCTGGGCCTTAAAAAAATCCGGCTTTTAACCAACAACCCGCGCAAGGTCAAGGGCCTTGAAGGATACGACCTGAACATTGTCGAAAGAGTCTCTTTAGAAATCGAACCTTGCGAGTACAACTGCAACTACCTGTCGACCAAAAAGACCAAACTCGGCCATTACCTGAACATGTCGGGTTAATGTAAAAAGCTGGATCAGCTACAATAATTGGATGGGAGGGTTTTATTTGAAAACAATTGAAGGAAAATTAATCGCCCGCGAGTATCGATTCGCCATAGTTGTCAGCCGCTTTAATGAATTTATATCCGGCCACCTTTTAAGCGGCGCTATAGACTGCCTGAAAAGACATGAAGCAATGGAAGATGCGATTGAAATTATCTGGGTGCCGGGTTCATTTGAAATACCACTGGCAGCGAGTAAAGCAGCCCGGAGTAAGAAGTATGATGCGGTAATCTGCCTTGGAGCAGTTATCCGCGGTTCAACCCCGCACTTCGACTACGTCGCCTCCGAAGTGGCCAAAGGAGTAGCCAGTGTCGGTTTGGATACAGGCATCCCCGTTATTTTCGGGGTAATCACCAGCGACACCCTTGAGCAGGCTATCGAAAGGGCAGGCAGCAAGGCCGGCAACAAGGGCTGGCAGGCTGCTGCATCCGCCATCGAAATGGCCGACCTGAACAGTCAGCTTTAATTTTCTGTTTACAAAGGAGCCGGTCATTTGACAGCCAGGCCGCCGGAAAAACTTGTAATCATTGACGGCAACAGCCTTTTGTACAGGGCATTTTATGCTCTGCCGCCTATGCAAAACCGCCGCGGTGAACATACCAATGCAGTATACGGTTTTACCAACATGCTCTTTAAACTGTTGGAAACAGAAAAACCGGATTATGTAGCCGTGGCTTTCGATCCCCCAAAACCTTCTTTTCGGGTTCGTATCGACGAATCTTATAAAGCCCAGCGGGAAAAAACCCCGCCTGAGCTGGCAGAACAAATCCAGCGGGCCCGTGAAATTTTAGAAGCGATGCACATTCCCGTTTTTGAAATCGCAGATTACGAGGCCGATGATGTTATCGGCACTCTGGCTGACCGCTTTGCGCAGAAAGAACATGAAGTTACAGTTGTGTCCGGTGATGCGGATCTGCTTCAGTTAATCGGCAACCGGGTTACTGTAATGCTGACCAAAAAAGGGATCAGCCGGATGGAACAATACGACCGCGACCTTTTAAAAGAGCAGTACGGCCTCAGGCCGGATCAGGTGATAGATTTCAAAGCTCTCAAAGGCGATCCATCCGACAATATTCCGGGTGTTCCCGGTATTGGTGACAAAACGGCGCGCAGCCTGTTGGAGGAATACGGTAACCTGGAAAACATCTACGATAACCTTGATCAGCTGAAAAGCAAAATAGCTGATAAACTCAGGGAATATCGCGAACCGCTATATATCGGGCGGGATCTGGTTACCTTACGCCGCGACGTACCAATGGATTTAGACTGGGATCAGTTTCGATACGGCGAAGCCGATTACGATCAACTACTTGGTATCTTCAACGAACTGGAGTTTAAAAGCCTTATCAACAAGCTTCAACCTTTATCTGAAGGTAAAAATAATCATGCTGAGCCGAAAACGGCAGGGGAGCAGCTTGCCGACCCCGATCGCCTGAAAGATCTGCTCGACAGTCTCAATGAAGGCGATTTACTTGCCATGTCCGTTGAACATAAACGGGGATGGCCTTATTGGCGGCAGCCGGTTTTTGCCCTGGCCCTGGCTGTCAATGCCGATAAAGGTTATTACCTGGATCCGGCCTCTTTCGGCAGGCACGAAAGCGGGATTTGGGAAGATCTGGCCGGCCTTCGTCAAAGAGGCGTTGCCCTTCTTCTCCATAATGTCAAACAGTGGCACCATCTCTTTTCCGATCGAGGTGTAAAACCTCCCCTGTTTGCTTTTGATACTTACCTTGCCGCATACCTTGCCGATCCGGCCCGGGGCAGGTACAATTTGCCCGATCTGTTGCTGCATTATCTCGGCATAGAAACGGTAGAATTACCCGAAAAGAAAAAAGAACAGCCTGATTTTAACCTGCGGGGGCCCCAACTGGCCGAAGAGGCTCGTCATATTTTTGCCCTTAGCGAAAAACTTGCAGAAGAATTGGAAGAACAGGAACTCGATAAGCTCCTATCTGATCTCGAGATGCCCCTGGCGGAAGTGCTCGCCCGGATGGAACAGCAGGGGATGACTGTTGATTCAGGCTATTTGCGGGACTTATCGTCAGAAATATGCAGCCGCCTTGAAGAGCTCGAAGGCAAGATTTTTCTCCTGGCCGGTGAAGAATTTAACCTCAATTCACCGCAGCAGCTCTCAAAAATCCTCTTTGACAAACTTCAACTGCCTGAAATACGTAAAACCAAGACCGGACGTTCAACCGATGTTAAAGTTCTGGAAGAACTGGCCTACCACCATGAAATTGCAGCTCTTCTGATCCTTTACCGCCAGCTGTCCAAGCTGGAGGGGACTTACCTGTCAGGTCTGATAGAACTGGTTGATCCGCAGCTGCAAAAAATTTACACTACTTTTAACCAGGCAGCCACCGCAACGGGTCGCCTGAGCAGCAGTGATCCCAACCTGCAGAATATCCCGATTCGACTCGAAGAGGGGCGGCGCATAAGGCGCGCGTTTATCCCGTCCGCAAAAGGTAAAATATTTTTTGCTGCCGACTATTCCCAGGTGGAACTGCGCATCCTGGCTCACCTTTCACAGGATCCGATCCTGGTAGAAGCTTTCAATACCGGTCAGGATATCCACCGCCGTACAGCAGCCGAGGTTAACAATATCGACCTGGAGGATGTAACCCCGATAATGCGCGAAAAGGCAAAGGCGGTTAACTTCGGGATCATCTACGGATCCAGCGATTACGGTCTGGCCCAGGGGTTGAAAATACCCCGTGCCGAGGCTAAAGCCTATATAGATAATTACTTTGAACTCTACAGGGGAGTCAAAGATTACATGGATCAGGTAATCGAACAGGCCCGCGAGCAGGGTTATGTAACGACTATGTTCAACCGGAGGCGCTACCTGCCCGAGATCAACTCATCGAACCATAATACCCGCAGCTTTGCCGAAAGAATGGCTTTAAACACGCCAATCCAGGGGTCCGCAGCCGATATAATCAAACTGGCCATGCTTAAAATCGATCGGATCATTCAGGAAGGCGGTTTCAAGGCGTCCATGCTTTTGCAGATACACGATGAACTGCTTTTTGAAATAGAAGAATCAGAACTTGACTTTTTCGCCCCGATGGTTCAGCGCGAAATGGAACAGGCTTACGAACTTTCCGTTCCCCTCAAGGTTGATTTAAAGTGGGGCTGTAACTGGGAAGAGCTGAAAAAACTGTAAACTTATAATCCGGCATAAAAATTCGATCAAAGCATTGTGATTGGAGCCGACAAAATGCCCGAGCTTCCCGAAGTAGAAACAATCCGCCGTGAACTTGAACCGCTGATCAGCGGCAAAACATTTGCGGAACCAATTATTCACGTGCCCTCGACCATAGCTTACCCCGCCCCGGAAGAATTTGCCTCCACCCTGGAAGGACGCACAGTCAGGGACACCGGCCGCAGGGGCAAGTACCTCTTCATCAACCTCGATCGCGGTATTTTGGCTGTTCACCTCCGGATGACCGGTAACCTGCTTTACGCCGAAAGGGAGTTGTCGCAGGAAGAGCGTTTTCTACGCATCTCATTGCCTTTCAATGATGGATCGGCCCTTCTTTACTCAGACATGCGCCGCTTCGGCCGGCTCTGGCTGGTTGCGGATCAAGATGAATTGCAGTCGATTGTTTTAAAAAATATCGGCCCCGATATCCTTAATCAAGTTGATCTTAATAAATTTCTTGAATTACTCGGTAACCGGGAGCGATCCCGGCTTAAAGCTTTGCTTCTCGACCAGGGCTTTGCTGCCGGTATGGGCAATATTTATACCGATGAATGCCTTTTTCGCTGTGGAGTCAATCCCAACAGGCAGGCTTCTTCCCTGAGCCGCACCGAGGCAGAAGAACTTTACGAAGCAGTCCGGGCGGTTTTGGCAGAAGGGATCGAGCACGGCGGAACAACGTTCCGGGATTACCGCAACGCCCGCGGCGCCCTGGGTGATTTTCAATCCAGGTTGGCCGTTTATGGGCGCGAAGGTGAACACTGTCAGTGCGGCGCCCTGATAGAAAAAACCCGGGTAGCCGGGCGGGGCACTTATTTCTGCCCCTGCTGTCAAAAATAGTTTATTGTAATTTAAAAAGCATTAATCAAAAGGATTTGATCGCCTAATGTTCATTATCGGATTAACCGGGGGTATTGCTTCGGGAAAAAGCGCTGTGGCAGAGATGCTGGAAGAAAAGGGAGCGTTCCTGGTTGATGCCGATAAACTGGCCAGGGAGGCAGTCGAACCCGGGCGGCCTGCCTGGCAGGCTCTGGTCGACTGGCTCGGCGAATCGATCCTGCTTCCCGATCAAACCATAGATCGGATCAAACTGGCAAAACTGGTCTTCAATGATCCTCAGATGCTTGAAAGGCTTAATAAAATAATCCACCCGTGGGTCGGTTCCCGCTTTATAGCTATTTCGGAGGAAATAGAAAAAAAGGATCCGGAAGCGGTGTTAGTCTACGATATTCCACTCTTAATTGAAGCGGGTATGCAGGAAGTAGTTAACCATGTCCTGCTGATTCATGTGCCCCGGGAGGTTCAGATAGCCCGTTTGCAGCAGCGTGACGGCCTGACCCGGACCGAAGCGGAACAGCGCCTGAAAGCCCAGATTCCTTTGGACGAGAAGATAAAACATGCCGACACAGTTATTGACAACAGCGGCTCCCTGGCAGAAACCGCACGGCAGGTCGATCAATTCTGGCAGACT
>PWUG01000430.1 GCA_003562605.1 Syntrophomonadaceae bacterium
GGAAGAGCTATCCTGAATGACTCCGACTGGGCAAAGAGGACGATCACAGGTCTTCAGCACGGCTAGGGGCTATTAAAAGCTGTCGTCCGCTTGTGTTTAAAACTTCACATGAGGATCATATAAGCTCTTTACTCTGTGTTACTTCCTCCCTTTCTCTCATTCCGTTCCTATTTATCTTTTGCATAGTTAATACTGGAACCGGCTATAATTCGCTCGATTAAGCCTGGTAATATGCGGTGGGAAAAAAGAAGTAGCTTGCCTTCTATGGAGGGGATCACTTCTCTGCGGCGTTTTGACGCAGCCCGAATGATACTTGACGCTGCCCGTTCTGGCGATGAAGCTGGTATTTTTGCAGCTTTTTCGCCTACTTCTTTTAGATATGTTTCAGTGCGCACTGCACTCAAATAAACCGTGGTTACCGTCACCCCGGTTCCGAGTAGTTCTACTCGCAAAGTGTTTAGAAAGCCGCGCATTGCGTGCTTAGAGGCGTTATAACTGGCTGTACCCGGCAGACCGATTATACCGCCCATACTGCAAACTCCGACGATACGACCTTTCTCTTGTCTGAGGTGAGGCAGGGCATTATGCAAACAGTAAACGAGTCCGTAGTAATTCAGTTTGATTTCTTCACTGATGAAATCAATATTGGAGTAAGAGGTAAAATAACCGGTATTTCCACTTCCGGCATTATAAAGCAGGGTATCAATCTTACCGAATTCCTGCACAGCTTCTCTGACCATTTTCTGGCATGCTTGCTCCCTGGTTACATCGGTTACAACTACCTTAACGCTGACACCATAACTTTTACATTCTTCAGCAACCTGATATAACTGGTTTTCACTGCGGGCAGCAAGAACCAGGTGAGCACCCTGCGCTGCCAACTTGTAAGCAAGCTGTTTGCCAATACCGCGAGAAGCACCAACCAGTACTACCACATTATCTTTAAATGCATTCATTTAAACAGTCCCTTAATATTTTAAAGTTCTATACAATTGCAAAATCAGTCAGCCGCTATACTGGCTGAAGCCAAATGCTTCAAAGGTAAAGCTGCGGTCAAAAGCAAGGGCTTCTTTAATATTTAAATCCTCCATGATGGCAAAGCTGGTAAATTATTATGGAAGGGGTGGGGTGAATTAAATTGTATCTGCATCGGCCAGGGCTTGCCACGTAAACTAAGGTGATACTACACATCAGGGTATTCAACGCGTAGTGCTGACCCCGATGGACTTTTTACTGATAATCCGGTCTTTCAGCCCAGCGGCCGATATTACTCATGATTGCCTCAGGGTGTTCAAAAACATCCATGAACAATTTATGATAGTAGCTTTCCTCTGTAGAGCGAAGGTCGGCTTCCGGGGGCTGTTCCCGGTGACGTAGTTCTTCAACCGGGCTGAATCTAGCTTCTATGGCCTGGCCGATAAAATCAACAATCCCGCTGCCTTCATCAAACTGTTCCTTTTTACGCCAGGTAATCTGTTCCGGCAGCAGGTCTTTTACGGCCTGACGCAGAATCCACTTTTCTACAGGCGGTTTTCCATACAATTTATACCTGGCCGGAATTTTCATGCTCATTTCAATTGCTTCACGATCAAGAAATGGCACCCTTGCTTCAATAGAATGAGCCATGGTCAGGCGGTCTGCACGCTGTAGGTTAATATTGTGTAACGTTGAAACAGAGCGGCGCAGTTCGTCATGCATAACAGCGTCACTTACATCAAGATCTTTGTAGTATCTGTAACCGGCAAAAAGCTCATCTGCGCCTTCACCGCTTAGAACTACTTTAACATACTCACGAGCCATCCTGGCTGTGAAGTAAGTGGGGATGGCGCTGCGCACCAAATCCTGGTCATAAGACTCAAGATAGTAAATAATCTCGGGCAGTTTATCCATTACTTCATCAACAGTGATTAGGTACTCATGATGGATTGTATCCAGGTGCCGGTTGAGCATCCTGGCTGCTTCCAGGTCAGGGCTGCCTTCAACCCCGACTGAAAAAGAATGGATCGGTTTGCCAATTATTTGCCTGGAAAGCGCAGTGGTAATGCTACTATCCAGGCCGCCCGAAAGAAAGACGCCAAGTGGAACATCACTCATCAAGTGTGATTCCACAACTCTTTCAAGAGTTTCACGAAGTTTAACTATCAGCACATCAACCGGTTCATCTTCGACGGTAATGTCCGGAACAGAATAAAACTGCTTAAAACCTTCACGGGAATCATAATAAGTTCCCGGTGGGAATTCATGAACATCTTTCGAAATTGCCGCCAAGGGCTTTAATTCGGAGGCAAAAGAAAAACCTCTGTTATTTTCAGTGTAATAAAGCGGCTTAATGCCAATCGGATCCCTGGCTACAAACAGGTTTTCACCATCAGCAATGGCAAAAGCATACATGCCCTCCAGCTTATCAACCAACTGTGAACCGATATCTTCATAAAGATGAAGGACTGTCTCGGTATCGCTTGTAGTTCTGATATTGTGAGTTTCAGATAGAGATTTATAGAGCTTGGGGAAATTATAGATTTCACCGTTAGCAATGATTGACATTGTTTCATCTTCGTTATTGATAGGTTGGTTTCCGCCTTTGGGGTCCATAATACTCAGGCGGCGGTGGCCAAACATGCCGGGCACATTTTCAAATTCCAACTCTCCAGATGCATCCGGACCGCGGTGCACCATTAAATCTAGCATTGAGCGCAATTCTTCCGGGTTAACTCCGTTCCACATTCCTGCTATTCCACAGATAAATACCACTTTCCTTTCTTGTTTCAGCTGCATACATAATAAGGCAATTGTGATCTATTAGGCTTAGGCCACAGCCAATTGTTAATAAATCAGCAACTGCTCAATCACCAAAAATATTTGTTTCCCAGGGTGGACTTTACTACTAGGGGACTGCCTCTTATTTCCATTATAAATAAAGCATAACATAGAATGGTTCTTGCCGCAAATTGAATAAAGAGTCAGGTCTTGCAATAATACATTACCTGCCCTACCTTACGCACCGCCCTGCTAACCGTGATCTAACGAATACCAGCCACTTATATCATTTGACTACCTCGGATAGAATGCTTAGATAGTTTTGGAGATCGTGATCATCACGGCATATATGTTATCGCGGGAATTGCCACGGGAAGTAAGGTGATACACTGCTGCAGGATATTCAATACGTAGTGGTCTGGCCATACCCCAAACCAGGCAATATGTCTTGTCCATTAATTAGATAAAAATTGAACGAAGAGGAATCAAACATCTTGATATTATTGACTTTTTATTAGAGAAAAAGTTTTAGAATGGTAATAAACTCAATCGCAAGAGTAGGCGAAAAAAATAAACACTCACCCTCATCAGCACAGAAGAACCGTCCCCCTGTGTTGAAGAAAGCCGTCAAATATCCGCAAGTTGATTAGGAAATATAGCCAGATCAAGGGTCTTTTATGTTATGCTCTCACTGAAATGGTATAATAAAGGATAGAATATTGAGGTAAGGCCTGCAAAGTTATAGCAACCTGACACGCCAGTTTTCCCCATCTTGGCAATTTTAGATTATAATAACGGAAAACGGTGGAGAGGAGATGTAACAATGAGAACGGTGTTTATTGTGTTGATGCTGCTGTTAGCCCTGGCTATTGCTGCAGTGGCTATGCTAAACAATGAAATTGTCACTGTGCACTATCTTTTTGGGCAGGCC
>PWUG01000124.1 GCA_003562605.1 Syntrophomonadaceae bacterium
AACAGCGTTGGTACTTGGTTATGCAGATATTGTGCCAATGGAGACATATAAAGCTTTTTACCATCAGTAGACTTCTTCATGCCAAACTGTGCTAATACACTTTCAGGAAGTGCCTTAGCCCATGACAATGTTTTCGGTGCAGGTACAGGATTGCCTGTAGTTATTTCCCTTTTGGAAAATATTTCTTTGTTCTGGATAAGCTCAAAGGGTATCTTAATAGCAGGGGATAGCGAACTGAATATAGTACTTGGGCTCATATTACGCCATTCCTGCCATGCAAAGTTCGGGTTGAGTATCAACGGCTCTAAAGTCCTGGGGTCTCTAAGGGGTGTGATAATGCCCCCCATTTCCTTTATAAAGTCAGACTGGTATGCCTCATAGCCTTCAGGTATCTCGGATATATTTTCAATAAAGGTGGTGGCTGCGGGTATGGCTGCATACCTGCCTGGCTGTGTTACCAGCATTTCAGGCTGTCTTGCTATGTTTTTCCTGACCCAGCTATAGAAAGGTATAACCCTTTTAAACAGGTTCTGTTCGGTAGGGGTCAAATCTTTATAATCAAAGAATATTTTACGCACATTAAATGCAGCAGTTAATGGGTCAGCTCCTAAATCAAGTTCACGCAGGAATGGTGCAAAACGTGTTATATCCTCTCTTGCCTGCCCTACCCTTGCTGAAGCCCTTAATGGGTCAAACTTTGATGCACCCCTTACGAAGGGATCATGTGCTGCTTCAGTCTTAAAGAAACCTGTCTTGTTTACACCTTTGTTAAGTGCTTCATGGTATAACCTTTGAACCGTATATTTCTGTCCGCCCAAAGTAAAGGTCTTATTGGCAAGTGCTTTGGCTGCTGGTGTCATCTTTGCTGCCGGTACTTGTGCGTGCTTACCATACTTGGCTATATCATTCGCCATTCTCCAGTATTTAATCTTAGCATAGGGTAACCCATATTCCATAAATCCAAGCTGAAAGTCTGTCCATAGGTTTCTGAAATGATATCCTGGAGTGGCAAGTGCCAGTCTCTTCCATATATTCAATGCCCCGTCATAAAGTTTGAGGGAATTGGCAAGAGCACTTTCACCAAAGAACAGGGATTCCATTCTGCCAAGCATTGGTTGAAATTCATCAGGCACATACCAGCCTTCAAGTTCGGGTATGTTTTTAGCCTTTGAAAAGCCCTGCTGTTTCATCTTGGCATTAAATGCTTTCTTGGCTTCCCTTGCCCCTTTGCCTGTAAACTTGGGGGCTTTCTCTGCAAAAGTTTTCAATCTGCCAAAAGCATCCGCCCTTGATATCATTTTTGCCTGTTCAGCTGCCCTAATCTTTATGGCTTCTTTTAACTTTACAGGTTCTAACCCTTCCTTTAATCCTTTAAGATAATCATACCTTTTGCCATATTCAAAGGGTGTTTTCTTAACTCCCCAAGCCTGCTGTTGCCCAAGCCTATTTGCCAGGGCTTCCTGGGATTTCTGGGTATATCTTGTGGGGAAATACCTCTGCATCTGGTGTTCTAACCTGCCCTTTGATTTGGCTTCAGCAGCCCAATGCTTAAACATTGAACCTAATTCTTTGGCTGCCTTAGAACTTGCAGGGTCAAGTTTTACCCTGCTAAGTTCATCAGCATATTCTGTTAACCTTGCTTTAAGTTCTTTCTCCCTTGTCAGGAGTGTTTTAATTCTGGCAGGTTTACCTGCTTCTGCTGCTTTTGCCATAGCATTGGCAATTTTCTTCTGCACATCTACGAGCTTGGTATTTACCATTTCCTGACCGGACATAAGGTTCATATATCTATCTACAGTCTTAACCTGCCCTGTATTAAGCCCTTTGGTAACTTGGGCATATTTCTCTGCTGCATTGGTCTGTGATGCTCTTGCTGCGTGTTGTGCTGCTCCTATCTGTGGTCTCGCATAATCAGGCTGTTTGTATCCAGGTCTAAGCATTTGCTGTAAGTTCCGGATACCTGGCAACTCTCCAACCTTCCTTGCTGCGGGTAATACAGTCTGTTGCAATTTAGTCCCAGGAACGATAGAAGTCCCTGTAGGTTTGAATTTAAGACCGCCCAAATCAATATGCTTTAATGCTTCCCCATAAGACATATTCTTAATCTTGTTTTCAGCAACAGCCCTTAAAGACTTCTCTACAAAATGCTGTCTGATAATATCATCAGTTTGGGCAAAGGGTTTTTTCATAGTACCTTGGGCAATCTTTTTCATTATTGTGTCGGCATACTTTTCAGCCTGGGGCATCCATTTCTTCATAGCATCGCCTTTTAGAGCCCAGTTAAGCCCTTTAGGAATTATGGTAGTACCATCTTTTGCAGTGATTGCTTTAGTGGCCTTGCCAATCATTTTAGAGCCCTTAGCCAACCCGCCTGTAAGATAGGTAAGGGGGTTGGTAGCAATGTTTAATCCCAAACCTGTTATATCAGCAGGGCTTCCCACAAATCCTGAACCCAGCCTTTGAAGCCAGTTGCCTTCTTCCCAACCTTCAGTAAAGCCAAAGGGTTCTGTAAGCTTGGTATCAGGATATAAGTCCTTTATAGCTCTTGTCCATTCATAGCCCTCATATTCTCCAGGCAGGTTAAAGAATGCCTTAATGCCTTCTCCAGCCATCTTAGGAGCTGCCCTATATGTAGCCTTTATCCTCTCCAATGCTTCATCCATGCTGGAAGGAACAAGGTTTCCACTTCTTATCACATCGGTTACATTTCTGTAATCAGTACCATATAGTTGGTTTAACTGCTGAAGCACATCCTTTGTTCCTGCTGTGGCTGCTGTTGCCTGTGCCCTGGGGAAGGCTAACAATCCTGACATAACCTTTTGCAGGGGAAATTTACCTGTTTCCTTTAATCTGCCCCATATATTTTTATCCTGATATTCTGGTAACCATCCCTGGTCTGCAAGGGTTTGGTATGTTCCTGGCTGTGCTATGCCCAATGCTTCAAGCTGTGCTGCCTTAGTTTTTGCTCCACCAAAAGCCTGCTCCCAATCTTCGAGAGGAGGTGGCTGGACAGGCTGTGGCGGTGCAAACTGGTCTGGGTATAACTGCTGTATAACATTAAGCATCTGCCTTGAACTTCTTGGCAGATTTTGAGCAAGTGGACTGCCTAACAGCTTTTTAATCCCTGCAAAATCTATGTTAGTCTGTGAAGCTGGTGTTAGATTCCTTGTATGGGGTATTTGTCTTGATACTGTCATATCTTTTACCTTATATTATAACTTATCTTAATCTTAAATTACCAGGCCCAGCCCATGCTCTAGTACTAATACTTAGATTTGCAAATGGGTCTCTTGTAGTAGTTGGGACATATTGGCTATAGCCAGGAACCCCTGACATACCCATCATATACCTCGTTTGGTCAAGCTCTGCTTGTGCCAAAGCCTCTGCTACTTGATTCTGTGTACTTTTTACACCAGCATAAGGGTCAGGTCTTGATGCTTGTGCTCTTCTCCATTGGTCTTGTGCCTGCTGGTAGCCAAACTGCTGTTCAGCAAATTGTCTTTCCCAAGCTTGCTGTGCTCTCTGTGCTTCAAATTGTGATAGCCCAAAGTTTTGCTGCCAAGCATTTACCCTTGCTTGTTCGGCTGCCTGTTTCCTTCTCCATTCAGCTTCAGCCTGTCTTGCAACTTCAGCGTGTTGTAGTTGTGTAGTAGAAAGGTGTCCGCCAAAGACAGATTCAAGTTC
>PWUG01000365.1 GCA_003562605.1 Syntrophomonadaceae bacterium
CATAAGCATCCCTCCCAGCATGTAATCTTTGCTGCTTATTAATATTTGCAATTTTCATACCATGTTTCAGCAAGTTTTAGATTTTAACTTTGAAATAAATTTGGAGTCATTGTTTTTTCTGACTTCCGACCTCAAACATGGCGCAGAGATCAACGAATGAATAATTATATTAACGATAGCAAGCTTGATAAATAAAATTTGATTTAAAGATGTTACCGTAAGCCTGGAGTGAACGTAAAGCGAGCAGCTTAGAAGTGGCGGCGAAGCAAAGCCTTGCACAGGCCGGACTGCAGGATGCAGTCCGCCGAACTCCAGCGCAAGCGAATGGTGAGGGAAGCCGTCGTGCAAGGATGAAGCCGAGGCGCACACACTTCTGCGCACAGCGATCAGTGAATGAAGGCTTATGGTTAAGGCTGCCATTTGTAACGATAGCCGGCTTGATAAATAAAATTTGATTTAAAGATGTTACCGTAAGCCTGCAGTGAACGTAAAGCGAGCAGCTTAGAAATGGCGGCGAAGCAAAGCCTTGCACAGGCCGGGCTGCAGGATGCAGTCCGCCGAACTCAGCGCAAGCGAATGGTGAGGGAAGCCGTCTTGCAAGGATGAAGCCGAGGCGCACACACTTCTGCGCACAGCGATCAGTGAATGAAGGCTTATGGTTAAGGCTGCCATTTGTAACAATAGCCGGCTTGATTAATAAAATTTGATTTAAAGGTGAGGGAAGCATTAATTATATAAGCTTATGCTGATGAAGTTTGTTGTAGAGGTTGCGAATCGAAATATTGAGCCGTCTTGCAGCCTCGGCCTTATTTCCTCCTGTTTCCCGAAGAATTCTGATAAACACATTTTTTTCCCAGTTGCGGTGCAGATCTTTCAGCGTTCCCTCTAAAGAAACTGAATCTAACTCAATTTCTATTTCAGGAGCAACAATAAAGGGCATCATCAGGTGTTTTTCTTCAATAATATATTCATCTCGATCGAGGTTAATCAGGGCCCTGGTAATAACGTTCTGCAGTTCGCGCATATTCCCCGGCCAATCATACTCTTTGAGGCGGCGATATACTGCAGGAGTGACCTCAACCACTGTACGTCCGTAATCCTGGGCATAGCGGGATAAAAAATGGGAAACCAGAAGCGGGATATCGCTTTTTATCTCCCTTAATGGTGGCATTTCAATTGGAAAAACATTTAGGCGATAGTAGAGGTCTTTGCGGAACAGCTCCTGATCAACCATTTTTTCAAGATCTGCATTCGTTGCTGTAATCACCCTTACATCTATGCTGCGGGTACGTGATTCTCCGACCCTGATTATTTCACCTTCCTGGATTGCCCGCAGCAGCCGGGCCTGGGCCTCCAGGCTCATAGCTCCAATTTCATCCAGAAAGAGAGTCCCTGAGTCAGCTTCTTCAAAGTAACCTTTTCGCCCCCCCTTTTTAGCTCCGGTAAAAGCACCGTCGGCATAACCAAATAGCTCGCTCTCGAGCAGCGTGTCAGTTAACGAAGCACAATTAACCCTGATGAACGGTTTTTCCGCTCTTTCACTGGCATGGTGGATAGCGTGGGCAAATAGCTCTTTTCCTGTGCCGCACTCCCCACGCAGCAAAACACAGGCCGGCGTGGCCGCAGCCTGCGTTGCTCTATCGATTGCTTCCTTGATCTGGTTGCTATTTCCAATAATGTCATCAAAACTGAATCGTGACTCCAGCTTCCTGATCAATCTGCGGGTCCGTTCAAGTTCCTCCATTACCCGACGCAGTTCGGATATATCGTGAATAACGCCTACACTGCCTTTAAGTTCACCCTTGATAATCAGGGGGGCGCAGCTTACGATCACTTCCCGGCGAAAAGGGCCGACTTTCATCCGTACACCTTTAATCGGTTTCCCCGTCAGTAAGACACGCATATGCACACTTTCGCCTTCGGCAATATCAACTGTGGCCGGTTTATGTAATACCTGGTCCTCGGTCATGCCTGTAATGCGGGTATAAGCACGGTTGATCATAATCCCGATTCCGTTTTCATCTACTACGGAAACAGCATCGGAAAGCGAATCTATAATCGTCTGCAGTAAAAGTTTGCTGTCGCCTTCGCCCGCCAGAGATGATACCCTGTCTTTTGCCATTTCTGCTTTACCCCCGCTTCTAGATTATACACGACCGCAAGCCGGGCTGCTCAAATCAACTCTTTGAAGCTTGCCTCGTTGATTATCTCCACACCCAGGTCACGGGCTTTATTGAGCTTGCTTCCGGGCTCGTCACCGGCAACAAGGTAATCGGTCTTCTTGCTGACAGATGAGCTGACCCTGCCACCGTTTTCTTCAACCAGTGCTGCTGCTTCATCACGCGTGAAATCCTGC
Source organism: Syntrophomonadaceae bacterium (assembly GCA_003562605.1). The sequence goes on from PWUG01000365.1 coordinate 2,357, forward strand.
AGAGAACCGCTGAAAACAAAAACCTTCCCTGCCAGCCCTTTTCGTTCCTTTTGAACAACCGGTTCGGTAAAGTTAACCCCGGCTTGTTTCAGTTTATCAAGGACAGGTCCGGTATCCGCAGATTTAAAAAACTTGACCACCGCTTCACCAATCTTCGGCCCGATTTCTTCTACTTCAATCAGCTCTTCTTCACCGGTTTCACGAAGCTGATCCAGGGTTACAAAGCGCTCAGCCAGCAAACGAGCTGCTTTTTCGCCTACAAAACGGATCCCAAGGCCGAAGAGCAATCGCCGCAATGGATTGTCTTTGCTTTTATCGATTGCCCTGACCAGGTTTTCGGCAGACTTATCAGCAATACGCGGTAAATCAGTCAGCTGTTCAGCGGTTAAATAATAAAGGTCACCCACATCCCTGACCAGGCCGCTGTTATATAGCAGTTCAGCCAGGGCCGGCCCCATTCCTTCAATATCCATCGCCCTGCGTGATGCAAAATGAACCAGTTTTTCGACCAGCTGGGCCGGGCAGGAAAGGTTAAGGCAGCGTCGGGCGGCTTCACCGCTCAAACGCACTGTGTCCGAGCCACAGGAAGGGCAGTTCCTGGGCATTATAAATTCGCTTTCAGTCCCGCTGCGTTTTTCCTTAACGACTTTGAGCACCTCGGGAATTATTTCTCCCGCTTTTCGAACCACTACAATATCACCGATCATGATCTCTTTTTCTGCAATTAAGTCCTCATTATGCAAACTGGCTCGCTGAACAGTCGTTCCGCTCAAAGTAACCGGTTCGAGCAGTGCTACCGGCGTGATCGCCCCCGTACGGCCTATGTTAACCCTGATATCTATAACCCTGGTCATTTTTTCTTCAGGCGGGTATTTATATGCTATCGCCCATCGCGGGCTCCTGGCTGTGCTGCCGAGGGCCTTCTGTAATTCAAGGTCATTTACCTTGACTACGACGCCGTCAATCTCGTAAGGCAGATCCGGCTTTTTATCCCGCCACCTGCGGCAGTACTGCCATACCTCCTTCAGCCCGTTGCAAATCGTGCGGTGTGGATTGACCGGTAGCTTTATTTTATCCAGGAAGTCGAGCAAATCTGACTGATAAGACAGATCAAGGCTATGTTCGCCAAGTCCATAAAGAAAAATACGTAGGGGTCGTTTTGCCGTCAGGCGTGGATCCAGCTGGCGTAGAGAACCGGCAGCAGCATTACGGGGGTTGGCAAAGATCAGCAAACCCTCTTCCTCACGCCGGAGATTAAGTTTTTGAAAATCTTTACGATTTATGTAAACTTCACCCCTGACTTCAAGGGTCAGCGGTTCGGGAAGATGCAGCGCGATCTGCCGGACCGTACGCAGGTTTTGAGTTATATCCTCTCCGGTGTAGCCGTCGCCACGGGTAGAGCCGCGTTTGAAAACACCCTTTTCATATTGCAGGGATACAGCCAGGCCATCGATTTTCAGTTCACAGAAATACTCAATATTCTCAAGCCCGCTCAATTTACGAACCCGGGCATCAAAATCAGCCAACTCTTCTTCATTAAACGCATTGTCCAGGCCAAGCATCGGTATTTTATGCTCAAGAGAATCAAAGGCCTCCAGCGGTTTAGCGCCTATCCGGCGCGTAGGTGAATCGGGATCCAGCAGTTCAGGAAATGCTTCTTCCAGATCCTGCAGTTCACGCATCAGCTGATCAAACTTCCGGTCATCGATTAATGGTTGATCAAGGACATGGTAATAATAGTTGTGCTCATCTATTTCGCGGCGCAGGGAAAGCACTTTCTCCTTCGCTTTATCGAGTTCGGCTTTTGCCATCATATCTCCCCACCTACATTATGCCATTTTAAAAAGCGCTTCTCAACGTTCCGATGGCAACGGTTTCTCATGATTTTTCAAATGGGCCAAGATAACGATCCCTCAGGGATTCTTCGCCTTTGGAAATCCAATCTCCAAGCCAAATCATATGATTGGCCTCCCACTAAATAATTCTTGATCCTCCTCCTTTATCCTCTATTTATAACCCGGGATTAATTGGCTCGAGTACTTTTTAATTATGATGCAACGAATCGGTTGGGAGTACTTTTTTTGATGCAATTCGAGACCTGATGTAATTCGAGCCCTTGACAACATTACAGATTGCAGTATACTGTGTATAGAATACATAACGACCGGTCGGTTTAATGAAAGGAAACAGATGAATAACGATCAACGCAGCATCCAGACACGAAGCGCTATACTAAATGCAGCCACTAAATGCTTTGCCGCTTTCGGTTACAGCGCCACCGGAGTTGCCGAAATTTGCGACAAGGCACTGGTCAGCAAAGGCGCTTTTTACTATCACTTTGAAAGCAAGGAAGCAGTCTTTTTAGAACTGATCGATGCCTGGTTAAGCAACCTGGAACGCACTCTTGAAGAGGTTGTATTCCGGACCGAGACTGTCCCTGAAGGTTTGCTTGAAATGGCCGATATTATCCAACCGGTAATCGAAAATAATCCTGAAATTATGGGCCTGTTTCTCGAGCTTTGGACCCAGGCCAGTCGTAATGAAAAAGTCCGTTCAGCGACCATTGCTCCTTACCATCGCTATCAGGAAATATTTGCTGAATTAATACAGCGTGGTATTAACGAAGGAACTTTCAAACCGGTCGAGCCTGTAATAGCCGGCCAACTTTTACTCTCACTTTTCAGCGGAATTTTCCTCCAGGCTGCTTTGGAGCCGGGCGGTGCAAATTGGGGCTGGATAATGCATGAAAGTTTAAAAATACTTCTTAACGGATTAAGTGAGGATTGATTGATATGATTCTTGTTACCGGTGCTACCGGACATCTGGGTAATGTGCTTGTTCGAGAACTGATCTCCTCCGGTGAAAAGGTCAGAGCGCTGGTCCAACCCGGGGAAGCTCTTCTTTCCATACAGGGAATGCCAATCGAAATTATAATAGGCAATGTCCTCGATCGGGATTTGCTTAGAAAAGCCATGCAGGAAGTAAAAACAGTATTTCACCTCGCCGGAGTGATCGCCATCAGGCCGGGGATGGAAGATATCATGCGGGAGGTAAACGTTGAAGGAACCCGTAATGTGGCAGAAATTGCCCTTGAAAGCGGGGTGGAAAGGCTGGTGCATGTAAGCTCGGTTCATGCTTTCCGCCGTGAACCGCACGGCATAACTATTGATGAAAAAACGCCTCTAGCCCTTGACAGTCAGATCGGCTCTTATGATCGAACCAAAGCCGAAGGAACCAAAGCTGTTCTCGAAGTGATAAAAGAAGGCCTTGATGCAGTCATCGTTTGCCCAAGCGGGATAATCGGTTCACATGATTATCTGAACTCTGAAATGGGTAAAACCCTGGTCTCGTTTGCCAGTCGTAAAATGGATGTTTTAGTTGATGGAGCATACGACTTTGTCGACGTCAGAGATGTGGCCCGGGGTTTGATTCAGGCCAGGGAGAAAGGCGTCAGGGGAGAAATATATATCCTTTCCGGAACCCGTGTAACAATCGATGACTTGCACCGGATGGCACAAAAAACGGCCGGTATCCGTTCACCGCGAATCAGGGTACCGATGAAGCTGGCTATGTTGGCAACGCTTTTAATCCAAAGACTCTATTATTTACTTAAAATAAATTCACGCTACACAGTCTATGCCCTGCAAACACTGGTTGACAATTCCGTGTTCAGTTATCATAAAGCCTGGCGTGACCTCGACTACAGGCCGCGACCGCTTGCCGAAGCTGTAACCGATTTTCTGACATGGTGGAACCTGCATCAAAAAAAATCCGGAGAAAAAACTAAAGGTAAATTTATGAAAGACCGGCGGGTTAATGCAGTCAAAGATACAACCGGTTCTTAAAGCCGCTCCTTAAACCTCTCAAAAACATACTCAGTGATATTATCCAGTGGTTCACCGGGAGTGAAAACCTGGTCTGCGTTTCCTTTTTTCAGCAGTTCTTCAGCGTCATCCTCGGGGATAATCCCGCCAACGAGCATAAGAACATCACCCATCCCGTTATCCTGAAGCATTCCCTTAATCCGCGGCACCAGGGTCATGTGAGCCCCGGAAAGAATGCTTAAACCGACCACGTCGACATCTTCCTGAAGAGCAGTTTCAGCAATCTGTTCAGGTGTCTGATGAAGTCCGGTGTAGATGACCTCAAAACCGGCATCACGCAGGGCTCTGGCCACGACCTTGGCTCCCCGATCATGCCCGTCCAGGCCCGGTTTGGCAACCAGTATTCTTACCTTTCTTTCACTCACATAATCACCCCTCACGTAATACAGAAAAAATACATCATGACTCTCTGAATTCTGATTTTTTAAAACAGCGGTTTTTCCCTGTATTCTCCGAACACTTCCTTCAAGGCAGCAACAATCTCGCCCTCCGTGACATATACCTTAACCGCTTCCAGGATCTTTGGAATCAGGTTGTCACCACCTGCAGCTGTCTGCTTCAGTCTATTAAGGCTGCGCTTTACAGCATCCCCGTCACGTTTCTCTTTCAACTGCTTCAGACGCCTGACCTGCTTTTCTTCTACATCGGGATCAATTTTTAGCAGATCAATCTGCACCTTTTCACCGCTGTTATAGCGGTTTACTCCCACTACCACCTGCCTGCCCTGATCAACACTCCGCTGATATTCGTAAGCGGCGTCAGCAATCTCCTGCTGGAGAAAGCCGCAGTCGATTGCGGGGAGTACCCCTCCCAGGTCATCTATACGCCGGAAATATTCTTCAGCCTCTGCCTCCAGTTGATTGGTAAGCGTTTCGATCAAGTAGGAACCGGCAAGGGGATCGATCGTATTGGCTACTCCACTCTCGTAAGCGATGACCTGTTGGGTACGCAGAGCTATTTTAACCGCTTTCTCCGTAGGAAGGGCCAGCACCTCGTCCATAGAGTTGGTATGCAGCGACTGTGTTCCCCCAAGGACAGCTGAAAGGGCCTCGATAGTTGTACGCACAATATTGTTTTCAGGTTCCTGGGCCGTCAGGCTGCAGCCTGCTGTCTGGGTATGAAAGCGCATTTTCAGCGAGCTTTCATCTTTTGCACCGTAGCGCTCTTTCATGCGGCGGGCCCAAATACGGCGGGCAGCACGGTATTTACAGATCTCCTCAAAAAAATCGATATGGGCATTAAAGAAAAACGATAAGCGCGGGGCAAAACGGTCTACATCTAATCCGGCCTTGATTCCGGCTTCAACATAAGCAAAGCCGTCAGCCAGGGTAAAGGCGAGTTCCTGGGCAGCAGTCGAACCTGCTTCCCGAATATGGTAACCACTGATGCTGATCGTATTCCAGCGTGGCACATGATCGGCGGAAAAAGCAAATATATCGGTAATCAGGCGCATCGAGGGTTCAGGAGGAAAGATCCACGATTTCTGGGCAATGTATTCCTTCAGAATATCGTTTTGGATTGTACCGCCAACCTTATCCAGGCTGATACCCTGCTTTTCAGCGTTAGCAAGGTACATGCACCAGAGGATAGAAGCAGGTCCGTTTATGGTCATCGATGTGGTTACCTGGTCAACCGGAATCCGATCAAAGAGTATTTCCATATCTTCCAGTGAATCAATGGCCACGCCGCAGCGGCCAACTTCACCCAGCGAGCGTTCGCTGTCAGAATCATACCCCATAATGGTCGGCATATCGAAGGCGACACTTAAACCGGTCTGGCCCTGTTCCAGCAGGTAGCGGTAGCGGCGGTTGGAATCGTAAGCATCGCCAAAGCCTGAAAACTGGCGCATAGTCCAGATCCGCCCCCGGTACATATTGGCCTGCACACCCCTGGTATAGGGATAACTGCCCGGAAAACCGATCTCTTCCTCATAATCGATATTTTCGGTGTCAAGCGGAGTATACAGCGCATCTAGCTGCCGGCCGGAAACTGTAATAAAAGGGCCGCTTCGCTCTTCCATCCGGCTTACCTCTTCCTGCCAATCCACTTTTTTGTCAGCAATTCGATCAGATTTGTTATTATCCATTCCTTAGCCACCCTTTTCTACGTCATCGCCATAAAAATTGATCTTTTCAAGCAGGCCTGCTGCTGCACTGTATGGATCCAGTTGGCGATGGACAATCTTTTCGACCAGGCTTTCCAGTTCAATCTTTTCTTTAACCTGGTCCCAGATGCGGTTCTTGACCAGGTATTCAACTTGCTCGGTCAGTTCGCGACTGACTCTCACGCGCCGTATTTCCAGCAGGCGGCCGCTTTTTTCAATATACTGACGGTGTTCCTGAAGGGCTTTCCAGAGTTCTTCAATCCCTTCGTTTTTCACCGACACAGTCGGTATTACCGGTGGACGCCATGCTGCATTCTTTTTCATATCAAGCATCATATTTATCTCTGTAACCATTCTATCCGCGCCGGGCAGATCCGATTTGTTGACAGCAAAAACATCGGCTATTTCCATGATCCCGGCCTTTATCGTCTGGACGCTATCTCCGCCTGCAGGTGTAAGCACCACCAATGTAGTATCTGCCGTTTTGACAATGTCGACCTCCGATTGGCCAACGCCTACAGTCTCGATCAGAACTATATCTTTGCCGAAAGCATCCAACACCTGGATCGCTTCCCTGGTTGCCCGTGAAAGGCCGCCTAAACTGCCCCTGGTACCCATGCTGCGGATAAAAATATCCTGATCCAGGGCATGGTCCTGCATGCGGATACGATCACCTAAAATAGCTCCACCGCTGAAAGGGCTTGTCGGGTCAACTGCAATTACCCCTACCGTCAGGCCGTCCTTCCGCATTTCCTTCAGGAGCCAGTCAACCAATGAACTCTTACCAGATCCTGGCGCTCCGGTCACACCAATCACGTAAGCATTGCCTGTGCGCGGATAAATATCTTTAAGCAGCTCCCTCTTTATAGGGTCGTCATTTTCCACAAGTGAAATGAGCCTTGCAGCTGCACGCCTGTTACCCTGCAGTAGTTCCGCTACCAGTTGCTGCATTTATCCTCCTCGTCAGTCTTTGGATTAAATAATTTTTAATGTATGTACCTGTTTATATTTTTTATTGCTCCTCTATATTCTTCAATACTCTATTCCCTTGCAGCCTTCTGCTCCCTTATCGTAATGATGCTTGATCGCCAGCACTTCGCTGACCATATCGGCCATTTTAACCAGTTCCGCGGAAGCGCTCCTCCCGGTCAGTATTACTGACACTCCATCCGGCTTCTTTTTCAGGAGGTTTAACAGGTCCTCTTCTGCAATCAACCCGTAATCGACTGCCACGTTAATCTCATCGAGAACAACCATATCATAATCGCCGCTCAGGATTGCTTTTTCAGCCTGGGCAAAACCTTCCCTCGCTAACTCTGCATCTACCGGATCCGGGTTATCGCGGCACACAAAACAGTCACGACCGGCGCGGACTACGGTCAGGTTAGGCATATGTTCTGTGGCCAGAAACTCTCCGTAATCGCGCCCCTTCATAAAATGAATCATGTAGACGCGGTAGCCGTGCCCAAGGGCCCGAACAGCCTGGCCGACTGCCGCCGTGGTCTTGCCTTTGCCATCGCCGGTAAAAACCATGATCAGGCCCGGCTTTTCATTATTCATTTGATATGCTCCTTTCACTTGGCACAACACTTTAAGAAAGCAAATATCTAGATATAACCAGCCGCTGAACCTCGCTGGTTCCTTCATAGATCTGGGTAATCTTCGCATCACGCATAAATCGCTCAACCGGGTAGTCACGTGTATAACCGTAACCGCCGAAAATCTGTACCGCGTTGGTTGTAACCTCCATCGCTGTTTCCGATGCAAATAGTTTAGCCATCGCAGATTCCTTGCCGTATGGCAGTCCGGCACTTTCCAGGTAAGCAGCCTGGTAGGTCAGCAGTCGTGACGCTTCTATCTTGGTACCCATATCAGCCAGCATAAAAGATATGGCCTGGAAATTTGCAATCGGCTGCCCGAACTGCTCCCTGCTCTTGGCATAATTTGCTGCTTCCTCCATGGCTCCCTGGGCAATTCCCACCGCCTGGGCGGCAATTCCGTTTCGCCCGCCGTCTAAGGTGCTCATAGCAATTTTGAAGCCTTCGCCCTCTTTACCTAAAAGGTTTTCTTTGGGTACTCTGCAGTTGTCAAAAATCAGCTCCAGTGTTGGTGAAGAACGCAGACCCATCTTGCGTTCTTTTTTACCGAATGAAAAACCGGGAGTTCCTTTTTCCACGATAAAAGCGCTGATCCCTTTAGCTTTTTTCTCTTTGTCGGTAACTGCAAAGACAATATTTATTTCGGCATCGCCGCCATTGGTTATAAATATTTTATTACCATTAAGCACATAATTGTCTCCATCCAGAACCGCAGTTGTCCTCTGTGCAGCTGCATCTGTACCGGCAGTAGGCTCGGTCAGGGCATATGCTCCCAATTTCTCCCCCAGGGCCATGGGCTCAAGAAATTTCTTCTTCTGCTCTTCGTTGCCATATTTATAGACAGGCCATCCGGCCAGTGATATGTGCGCAGCCAGAGTTGTTCCTGCCGAAGCATCGACCCGGGAAAGCTCTTCAACAGCGATTACATAGCTGATAAAATCACAGTCCCCTCCTCCATATTCTTCAGGCCATGGAATACCGGTCAGCCCCAGTTCCCCCATCTTATCAAAGAGTTCCCGTGAAAACTCCTCTCGATCGTCACGCTCTTCTGCGCCGGGCTGCAGTTCCTTTTCTGCAAAATCGCGCACCATTTTACGGGTCATTTCCTGCTCTTCAGTCAGTACAAAATTCATCTGCTGAACCTCCTTGTCTTTGGTTACCTATATATATTACTTTTCCGAAGCATGGTTATAATTTCCGAACCTGCCGTAGAATTTCCCTGGCGATAACGATCCTTTGGATCTGGTTTGAGCCTTCGTAGATCTGAGTCGCCTTGGCATCACAAAAATAGCGTGTTAACGGGTTATCGCGGCGAGCGCCGGAAATTCCGCACAGGTCTATGCAGCGTGTTGCCGCTTCTACAGCCAGATCAGTGGCGTACATTTTAGCCATGGAAGCTTCTTTCGAACATCGTTCTCCTGAATCCTTCATTACAGAAGCACGGTAGACCAGGAGGCGGGCTGCCTCCAGGCTGGATGCCAGGTCGGCCAGGATAAAGCGGGCTGACTGGCTGGTTATATTTCCGCCGGCTTCCTCTTTTTTTAGGAATTGAACTGTATAATCAATAGCTGCCTGGGCCAGTCCAAGACCCTGGGCGGCAATACCGATTCTTCCGCCATCGAGCAAAGACATGGCTATAGAAAAACCTTCACCTTCGTTACCAAGTCTGTTCGACACCGGGGCAAAGAGATCCTCCAGCCTTATCTCCGCAGTGTGGGAACGGTTTAAACCCATTTTCTTTTCCGGATGCCCTGCAGTCAGGCCATCCATGCCTTTCTCAACCAGGAAAGCACAGATCCCTTTGGTTCCAAGACTCCGATCTACTGTCGCAAAGACAGTATAAAGATCGGCTTCGCCGCCGCTGGTTATAAAAAGCTTGCAACCATTAATAATATAGCCCCCGCCAGAGGCAGTTGCGGTAGTTGATAAGGCGGCGGCATCTGAACCGGCCCCGGCTTCCGTGAGAGCAAACGCACCGAGAAGTTCACCCCTGGCCAGGCCGGTTAAATATCTTTCCTTCTGCTCCTCTGTGCCGTAATAGAGCAGCGGAAAAGAACCTACGGAGGTATGCACAGCGATGATTGCTCCGGTTGAAGAACATACCCTCGAAGCCTCCTCAACAAAGAGGATATATGTTAAAAAATCTTCGCCCCCCCCGCCCCATTCTTCAGGGACAGGCAGGCCCATATAACCACGCTCCGCGGCCTTCCGCAGGTTTTCATGCGGGTAGTGGTCCCCGGTATCAAGCTCCTCTTCGGCGAAACGGCGGAATTCATCTTTTTTCTTTTTGTGATCTGCCGACAGGGCAATTTCCATATAGAAAACCTCTCCGTATCAGGCTGAAAACGTGACACGTTAACTAACCTTTACGATTGTTGCCTCACCCTGGGCAGCTCCGCTGCATATAGTCGCCAGACCGTATCCACCGCCTCGGCGGCGCAGTTCGGCAATCAGGGTCATAAGGATGCGTGCTCCGCTGGCGCCAATCGGATGGCCGAGAGCAACAGCCCCGCCGTTTACGTTAATCTTATCCTCATCCCAACCACCCAGCTTGATGGATGTAAGGGCAACCGCGGCAAAAGCTTCGTTGACTTCAATTAATGTCATCTGATCAGAGGTCAAACCAGCGGTATCCAGGGCAATTTTTGCAGCTTCATAAGGGACCGTGGCAATGTAGCGCGGCTCAAGGGAAGCCATTCCCTGCGATATTATCTCCGCCAGCGGTTTAAGTCCCAATTCGCGGGCACATTCAGCAGATGCAAGGACCAGGGCAGCCGCTCCGTCACTGATGCCGGGCGCATTGCCGGCAGTAATCAGGCCCTCCTTTTCAAAAGCAGGCGGAAGTTTGGCAAGCTTTTCAAGGCTCGTATCGCTGCGAGGCAGTTCATCGTGTTCGATTTGCAGTGGATCCCCTTTTCGCCGGGGCACTTTAATCGGTATTATTTCTTCAGCCAGACTCCCGTTTTCCATAGCCTCAATTGCCCTCTGGTGACTGCGAAAAGCCCAGCGATCCATATCAGCCCTGGTTACTCCATGTTCAGCCGGCACTTCACTGCCGTGAACGCCCATATGAACATTATGAAATGAACACCAAAGACCGTCGTGTACCATTCCGTCAATTACGGGAGCATCGCCCATTCTGATTCCTTTTCTTACCCGTGGTAAAAAATACGGCACTGCGCTCATGTTTTCCATACCGCCGGCTACTATTACAGAAGCATCACCGGCCCTGATCAGGGTATCACCAAGATTTACTGCCCGCAGGCCGGAAGCACATACTTTATTGATCGTCTCCGAAGGAATTGTGTACGGCAGTCCGGCTCTGATCGAAGCCTGCCGGGAAGGAATCTGCCCTGCTCCGGCCTGGACGACCATTCCGAGCAAAACATTATCGACCTGGCTGGGTTGGATTTTAGCACGAATCAAGGCCTCCCTGACCGCCGCCGCACCGAGCTCTACAGCAGGCACATCCTGCAGTGATCCCAAGAATTTCCCGAAGGGAGTACGGGCAAATCCGACTATCACAGCCGAACTCATCGTCTACTCCTCCTTATATAGGTCAGCGGCAAAAGAAACCCCTTACCGCTCCAAAATTTCAATACAAAATAATTGGGGAAAAGGAGAGCCGCTTAAATAGCCCTGTGCGCTATATCACGGCGATAATAACATCCTTCAAATTTTATCTGATCAACCGCGCTGTATACACGCTGAAGTGCTTTATGCAGATCGCTGTCCCA
>PWUG01000346.1 GCA_003562605.1 Syntrophomonadaceae bacterium
AAAGGTTTTAAACACAGCTTTCATCACGAAGAAAATGCTTTTATGGCTATGCGTTGGTTAATTGTGTTGGCATTTAATCTTTTCAACCTATTCTACCATCGTCGGATCAGTCAATATGTGAAAAAAGGGTTCTCTAAAAAAGCCTTGACCTGGGAGCTCTTGCTCGGGCTTTATTTAATTGATATACCGCTGCTCGAACCGGGGTGAGCATAAACTGATTCGTGCTGTCATGTTTAAAATCCCGAACAATAGCTGTGAGACATTCTGGGTCCTGATCATTGGTTTGGTAGGACTGTTTCGCCGTCTTTGAAAATATTTTCTCACTTTTTGTGCTCCAAATTAACCAACCGGTAAAGTTTGGAGCTGCTAAAAGGGTTTATTTGCGGAATGCCTGAATGGCTCAAACGTCAAATTGACCTATTGCTGTGTGCTATGGTATTATTGCTCAAATAATTGAGCGCAGTGGTGAGAGAAGAGGCAAAATCTCAAGCTGGTAAAAATTGCAAAGGAGTTTCACAAAACCAAAATAAAGGTCGGAGATGTCGTCCTGGGGGAAGATTTCGTGGTGATTGCCGGTCCCTGCAGCGTGGAAAGCGAAGAGCAAACCCTAAAAACCGCTGAAGTGGTCAAGGCCGGAGGGGGTGTGATGTTCAGGGGCGGTGCTTTCAAGCCGCGTACCTCGCCGTATGATTTCCAGGGGCTTGGTTTGAAGGGGCTGAGAATCCTGGATAAGGCCAGGATAAATACGGGACTGCCCATTGTTACCGAAGTCATAGATCCCCGGGATGTCTCCTGGGTATGCGAGTTCGTTGACATCCTGCAGATCGGGGCCAGGAACATGCAGAATTATTCCCTGCTCAAAGAGGTCGGGAAGGCCTATAAGCCGGTGCTTTTAAAGAGAGGCATGTATTCCACCCTCAAGGAATGGTTAAACTGCGCCGAGTATATACTGGCCGAAGGTAACCCGCACGTGGTACTCTGCGAACGAGGAATCAGGACCTTTGAAACATATACGAGAAATACCCTTGATTTGAGCATGATTCCGGCCATCAGGGAATTGAGCCATCTTCCCGTATTCGTCGATCCCTCGCACAGCACTGGCAGGCTCAGCCTGATTGAAAGAATGAGCTTGGCTGCAGTTGCCGCCGGCGCCGACGGTCTGCTGATCGAAGTTCACATCAACCCCTCCGAGGCAAAAAGCGACGCCGACCAGCAGCTTGATCCCGGGCAGTTTAAGAGCCTGATGCAAAAAATTTTGAAGCTGAATCAGTTTATGAATGAACAGGGTTTTAACTCAGTGATGACAGGTGGAGATAGGCTATGAAATTAAATGAAATCAGGCAAAACATCGATCTGATCGATTCGAAAATTTTAAAGCTTCTAAACGACCGCATGGAACAGGTCCTGATGGCAAAAAGGTTCAAGGACTGCGTAGAAGATCCGCAGCGTGAAAAAGAGGTCATGGAGAAAATTAAAAATAATGCCAACGCCTTGATCGAGAATAAATTCAGCGGCAATATATATAATACCATCCTGTCTTACAGTAAAAAGCTGCAGGGCAGAGCACTGGTCATAACCGGCTTCCAGGGAGAACACGGGGCCTACAGTGAAGTGGCAGTAAGGCATTACAACAAAGATTATGTTACCATACCGTGCACTACTTTTAACGAAGTTTTTGAAGGGGTTAATTCGGGCATGTATGACTACGGCATCGTGCCGGTTGAAAACACTCTTGGCGGGGTCGTTGGACCGGTTAATGAGCTGCTGATCAGTGCTGATTTGCAGATAATTGGCGCGATCGACATGCCGGTTCATCATTTGCTGCTGATAGTCCCGGGCACCGATCACCGTGAAATAAGAGAGGTTTATTCCCATTCCCAGGCCTTGGCCCAGTGCAGGCGCTTCCTGTCCCGGAACAATTTATCTCCCATCCCTTATTACGATACGGCGGGAGCCGCCAGGATGCTGGCTGAAAATAAACCCAGGGGCGCCGCCTGTATCGCGGGCAGGCTGGCCTCTGAACTATACAATCTCGAAATACTCAAACAAAACATCGAAGATTTAAGCAGCAACCGGACCCGGTTTCTGCTGCTTTCCAAGAAAGAACCGGATGGAGAGGGTAGTAAATGCACGATTACGTTTACCACGGAACATAAGGCAGGAACGCTCTTTGGTGTCCTCGAGCTGTTTGCCAGTGCCGGCATTAACCTGACCAGGATTGAATCGATTCCCAACGAGCCAGGCAACTATTCCTTCTTCCTCGACTTTGACGGCTCTGTTAAAGACCCGGTAGTGATTGAAACCCTCAATAAGGCGGAAAAGCAGACTTCTGGCTTCAAGGTATTGGGCTGTTACAACGAGAAAAAAGTGGAAGAGTAGCATAAGGCTCTCTCGCGATAGGTGAAAGTATGTGCCAGCGGGTCGGGGTTATTGACAACAATTATTTATGCTTTCTGTATAATCCCCATCTGATAATATGTTCAGAGGTCATTCGACCGGTTTAGGCACGATGCGAATGATTGATACGCTGCGGCCTTCAACAGCAGCATAGATGGCACCATCGTGGTAGCCGACTGCAACGTCGCGGAAACGCCACCCTTCATCTGCAAGTAGTGGGCCGAGTTCCTCAAGCCCGTCACCGGTGACCCGGAAGTGGGCCAGGTATTGACCGGCCAGGCCGCCGACAAAGAGGTCGCCCTGCAAGTCTATAAATCCATCTGCATTATAAAAGATCATCCCGGCAGGTGGGAATCCACCGCTGCCGCACTCCCAGTAATGCACCGTATTAATGGTGTCATCAAGATCTTCAGGAAGGGCCCCGATAGCTTGTCCGGTGGCATAGGTACAACCGTAGGTAGCTATCGATCACTCATAGTTATTGCCCCCGTAAATGATGTTAATCTCATCGCCGTTACGCTCTCCATGCTCGCTTTGCCCATACCCCGCTTAAAGAGTTCAGAAAAATCCGAATTTAATGTTGACAAAAACGTGGCTACTGTTTATTATTTTAGTAACCGTAATATTTAGTATCAATAATAAAAAGGTGATAATGATGAACACAGAAGATAGCGGCTTGAATGTATCGAGGAAACACAAGCAAGAGTTCAGTTATTTGATCAAGTACCTGTATGAAAGCTTTGAGATGCTGTCCCGCTGGACACCGGAGTTTTCGGCTAAAGAACTGCTATTAATTCTGGCTCTACGTGGAAAAAAACCATACAGGATAAGCGATATTGCTCATTATACCGGGTTCTCAGTGAGCACAGTAAGCTGGCTGGTAGGCAGGCTGGCCAAGAAAAAGATCGTTACCCGCAGGCGCCATCAAACTGACCGCAGGGTGGTAATGGTCAAGCTTGCTTCGAAAGGAAAGGAAGCTATCGACGAATTTGATCGGATCTTTGAAGAAATTGCCGATACTTTTTACAGCGTGCTGACATTGGAGGAGCAAAAAGATCTTCTCAGGTTCAGTGAAAAAGTGATCAGCAGGCTTGAAGAAAAGGGCAAAGGTAATTGTGCCGCTGTTAGAAGAGGAAATATTGCAGGGAACCATTAAAAAACGGAAGGAGAAGTTGCTTATGGATAGAGGCAAAATTGAAAAGGTAAAACAGGCGGTTTTAAAAGGTGACTACGAGAATATCATGGCCTTGTGCCAGGCAGCATTGGATTCGGGCGAAGAGCC
>PWUG01000081.1 GCA_003562605.1 Syntrophomonadaceae bacterium
AACTGCTTTATCGAGCTGTTCTGTTTCGTGTGCGGCAGAAAGCTCAACTCTGATGCGTGCTTTTCCTTTCGGAACAACGGGGTAGGCAAAACCGATCACGTAAATCCCCTCATTTAACATCAGGTCTGCCATCTTCAGGGCCAGCGGTTCATTGTAGAGCATAACAGGAACTATGGCTGTTTCGCCCGGTACAATTGTGAATCCTGCATCAATCATTTTTTTTCGGAAATAAGCGGCATTCTCATTAACCTTTTCCTGTAGTTTGGTTGATTTCGAAAGTATCTCCAAAATTTTTAAGGTCCCGCCTACTATAGCCGGGGCCAATGAATTTGAAAAAAGGTAGGGCCTTGATCGCTGGCGCAGCATTTCGATCAATTCTTTGCGGCCCGAGGTACAGCCGCCCATTGCTCCACCGAGTGCTTTGCCGAAGGTGGTTGTAATTAAGTCTATTTTTCCTTCCAAGTCGAAATGTTCAAAAGTGCCCCGCCCGGATTTGCCTATGTAACCGGTAGCATGGCTGTCATCGACCATGACCAGGGCGTCGTATTGTTCGGCAAGATTACATATTTCCGGCAGTTTTGCTATATCCCCGTCCATTGAAAATACGCCGTCAGTGGCGATTATCCGGTATTTTGACGATTTGGCCTGCTGCAGGCAGTCCTCCAGTTCACTCATGTCGGAATGGCGATAACGAAAACGTGCTGCTTTGCAGAGTCTGACGCCGTCAATTATGGAGGCATGGTTAAGTTCATCGGATATAATTGCACTTTCTGCACCGAACAGGGGCTCGAAAATTCCACCGTTAGCATCGAAGCAGGCGGCGTATAGGATAGTGTCTTCTGTATGCAAAAACCTGGAGACTTTTTCCTCCAGTTCCTTGTGAATCTTTTGTGTACCGCAGATGAATCTGACTGATGAAAGTCCATAACCCCACTTTTCCATTGTTTCCTGTGCTGCTTCGATTACTGCAGGGTGGTTTGATAAACCAAGGTAATTGTTGGCACAGAAGTTCAAGACTTCTTCGCCGGTGGATACTTCTATATCGGCCGACTGGGGGGTGACAATAATACGCTCCCGCTTAAAAAGACCCTGTTCCTGCAGTTCGGAAAATTGGCCCTGAAGTTCCTTGATAATTTGCCTGGACATGTACACTGCCTCCGTTTTATTAGTAGTCAGAAAAATCTCACTCAGGATAATTCAATTTTAAGCCGGCAGAAAAGCTGCTTTAAGGTTGTTTCCAAGCTGAGGAGATAAAGTGAATTCAACTATTTAAGTTTGGCACTTAGTGCCTTGATCATATCTTCGGTCATTGTTGCCAGGCCGTACTGTGGGTTCCAGCCCCATTCGGCACGGGCTGCAGAATCGTCGAGCGAATTGGGCCAACTGTCGGCTATTGCCTGCCTGACCGGATCGATATCGTAACCGATTTTAAAACCGGGGATATGTTTTTTGATTTCATCAGATAGTTCCCGTGGTGTAACCGTTATTGCTGAAACATTAAAGGCATTGCGGTGCCGAAGCTTACCGGGATCTGCTTCCATTAATTTAACAGCACCTTCTAAAACATCGGGCATGTAGATCATGTCGATTGAGCTGTTTTCTGCCAGGAAACAGGTATATTTGCCGTGCCGGATGGCGTCGTAGAAAATGTGAACAGCATAATCGGTTGTGCCGCCCCCAGGCAGGGCAGCGCTGGAAATAACCCCCGGGTATCTCAATCCGCGGATATCCATGCCGTATTTTTTGTGGTAATAGTCGCAGAGCAGTTCACCTGATATCTTAGAGATGCCGTAAATACTTGTGGGCCTTGTAACAGTATCCTGGGGAGTTTTATCTTTAGGAGAATCCGGTCCGAAGACGGCGATTGAACTGGGGAAGAAAATGGAACAATTATAAGCTCTTGCTACTTCAAGGATGTTGATCAAGCCGTTCATGTTTACTTCCCAGAGTGACTGGGGGTTATCTTCACCAGTTGCTGATAGCAGGGAAGCCAGGTGGTAAATAGAATTTACCCTGTGTCCTTTGACTACCGCAGCAATACTATCGCGGCCGGTAATATCAAGCAGTTCAAAAGGCCCGGTTTCAACTATATTTTCAGAGCCGTCCTTTATTCTCCTGGCAGAAGCGATGACTTTATTTGTACCGTATTTTTCTCGCAGAAAGGGTACAAGTTCAGTCCCAATCTGACCGAGAGCGCCGGTTACCAGAATTTTTGTCATGATCGTTATTCCCTCCTAAACCCTATTATGCAATAATTCGCTTTACTTAACGCTATATCCTTCACAATTTGTAACACCGTTTTGGTATAATAAAAATCAGATCCCGGGCAGGCAGATTCTTTTTATCCATAGAATAATACAGATGCAGTTGTCAGATGATTGAGGTGCAGTATCGGAATAACCCTGAAAAGTGGTGAAGTTTAAAATGGGTCTACAAAAACTGTTAGCAGAGAAAAAGGTTTTTATATTTGACGGAGCGATAGGGACTGAATTGGCCAGGCGGGGTTTGGAGACAAGCGGCACTGTCAACCTTACAAATCCTGGTTATGTTGCAGAATTTCACCGTGCATACGCAATGGCGGGCGTTGATGCTTTAACCACAAACACATTTACCATGAACAGGATCAGCATCGAATCGAAGGGTTTGAATGCCGATTTAAGGGAACACAATTTAAGTGCAGCCAGGCTGGCAAAGGAAGCGGCAGATGAAAACCAATATGTTTTTGGAGATATCGGCCCGACGGGAAAGCTTTTAAAACCATATGGAACTTACAGCGAAGAGCAGTTTTACGAAAACTTCAAAGAACAGGCCCGGGTCCTGGTTGAGGGCGGAGTTGACGGGCTGCTGATCGAAACTATGACCGACCTGCGCGAGGCGTCCTGTGCTTTAAAAGCGGCCAGGGCGGTAACAGATTTGCCGATTATTGTGACCTTTTCTTTTGCCTTAACTGACAAAGGCGGGCGTACTATTATGGGCAGTACGGTAGCGGAGATTGCCGGCGTCATTGAAAAAGCCGGTGCTGATGCTGTTGGAGCTAACTGTGGGGAACTCTCGCCGGAAGAGATGGCAGAGATCGCAGCAATATACAAAAAGCATACATCACTGCCTATTCTTATCCAGCCTAATGCCGGGAAACCCGAGCTGGTTGGTGAACAGACAGTTTACAATATGACCCCGGGAGATTTTGCCGAAGGAGTAATGAAATGTATTGATAGCGGAGCGAATCTTGTTGGCGGTTGTTGTGGTACGACCCTGGAGCATCTGAAGGCCGTGGTCTCAAAGACCAGGCCGGAAAGATAATGTAAAAAGCAGGGCATTGCCAGCAGGTGCGAACTAACGAGACCATAATTTCTTGGATCGGGACTGGTTTTTAGCCCGGAGAATTTCTAAATGGCCGGTGAATAGATGCGAACAATTAAAACAACCTGCCCCCTTGACTGCTGGGATCAATGCGCGCTCCTGGTTCAGGAAGACCAGGGGAAGATAATATCTATCGGTCCTGACTCTGCTCAACCGGTTACCGCAAACGCCATATGCAATAAGGGAAAACTCCATCTGGAACGCCTTAATCACCCCGATCGCCTGCGTTACCCAATGCTCAAAAAAGGAAGTAATTTTAAAAGGATCGGCTGGGAGGAAGCCCTGCAGGTGATGGCCGAAAAGATCAGAA
>PWUG01000254.1 GCA_003562605.1 Syntrophomonadaceae bacterium
GGCGGGAACCAAAGACACCGGGGGAATGAGTACCTACCTGCGTGGTTTGTCGATGGCGCTTGGGGCGGCCGGGCACCGGGTTGATCTTTTTACCCGTGCCGCCGTTATGAGTGTAGAAGGGGTTCGGGAAATGGGTCCTAATGTGCGCCTGATTTCTCTCGATGATGGCCGGGGACCTCTGGCCAAAAATGAAATCTATCCCCACTGCTCAGCGGTTGCCACGGCCATAGACCGGTTCTGCCGCCGGGAAGAGATTGCTTACCGGACTATTTTCAGCCATTACTGGCTCTCGGGATGTGTCGGAAGGATTTTGCGGCATAACTGGGATGTTCCACATATGATCATGTTTCACACCCTTGGCCGGGCCAAGATCGAGGCCTGCTGCGGTGAAAATGAATCTCCCCTGAGGCTTGTTGAAGAAGAGCGGCTGGCCCGCGAATGTGACCTGGTCATTGTGGCCGCGGAGACAGAAAAAGAAAAGCTCCACGCTTATTACGGATTGGCCCCGGAGAAAATTGCCGTTATTCCCTGCGGGATCGATCGCAGCCTTTTCAGGCCGCTTGATCGTGGAAAGGCGAGGGAACGGACCGGCAGTGGTATTGGCGGCGAAAAAGTGATCTTTTCTGTCGGGCGGATCGAACCGGTCAAAGATTTTGACCTTCTCATCAGAGCCGCCGCGTTGCTCCCGGCTGAAGACAACTTTATATTGATGATCGCCGGCGGCGATGACCGGGGCAGGGCTCAAATTGTTCGCCTGAAAGAAACTGCCGCCGGGCTCGGAATTTCTGGAAAAGTTATATTTACAGGACCGGTCGATCATACCGAGCTGCCCTTTTATTATAATGCTGCCGATGTTACCGTGCTGCCTTCGCACTATGAAAGTTTCGGCCTGGTAGCTCTTGAAACGATTGCCTGCGGCACTCCCCTGGTGGCCGGTCCTGTCGGCATTGTGCCTGAACTGCTTACGAAGGATGTTTGCTGCCGTCTCGGTTTCCTGGTTTCCGATCGCAGCCCGGCAAACTGGGCGGCCGGGATCCGAGAAGCGCTGCTCCGGTCCGAACCGATCAGCCCGGACGACATCGATTCCAGCCTTGCCCCCTATAACTGGCCGGACATAGCACACCGGCTTGCCAGTCTTTCGGCAAATCTTTAAAAAACCCCGCCCCTGGCGTTTAGTTAACACACCAGGGGCGGGGTCCACAATCAAAAGAGGGGTCCTTGTTTTCCTCTTTAACCTTTTTACAAGCGTTTACGTTTCTTATTTGTTTTTCATTTTATCTACCCATTCGGCTAACTCTTTTGCAGCCAGGTCACGTCCTCCCAGGCCGAAGGCAATAACCCCGGTAAGGGCAATGGCTCCCAGGAGAACGCCAAAGGCGATAATAATGATCTCATCGGCTACCCCAACCTGCCGCAGGGCGATGGAGCCTGCCAGGACCAGAATGGCTATCCGGGCCAGCTTAGCCAAGAAATCAGCCTGCGGGCCGCCACTGGTCTGAATAACCTCTTTTGCCAGCCCGGCCAGATAAAGACCGAGGCCAAAGATAACTACCGATACTACGACTTTGCCTAAAATGACAGTCAGTTGGGCAATTAAATCAGCCAACACACCAAATCCCAGTAATCCCGCGGCTTCGATGGCGGCAAACAGCATGATTGCTACCAGGGTGATATATCCTACAATTTCAGCAGGTGTTCTGCGCCCTTCCAGCGCTGTACGGGTGAACCCCAGCCGGATAAGGAGATCATTGAATCCCGCTGCAGCTAACAGGTTGGACACCAGGCCTGCCAGTATTCTACCTACCAACAGCGCTATTATTAGCACCAGGGCAGCTGCAAAAACGGCCGGTAATGCTTGTAAAATCAGCTCGATCATGTTGCTGGCCGGAGCGGTAAGGGCCTCCAGGGCCAGGGCGTTCAGTGCCGCGATTATAGCAAAAACCAGGACCAGAACGTAAACGATCAAACCAATGATCACCGAAGGTTTATTCGGGCCCAGGATCGAAGAAACAGCAGCTTTGTCGCTTACCCGGTCAAGGCCGACTTCTGAGAGCAGGTTAATAACTATCCGCTGCAAGACCCGGGCTCCAATCCAACCCAGGAGAATAATCAGACCGGCACCCAGGATGTTCGGCAGGTAGGCAAGCAAATTTTCAAACATACCCTGAACCGGCACCAGCAACCCTTCCAGGGTCAGGGTGCTTAAAATAGCGGGCACAAAAAACAAGAAGACCACCCAATAGACTACATTACTTAATGTTTTGGACAAAGATATTTTTTGTTCTTCCTGTTCTTCCTGTTCTTCGCGCTCTTCTTTTTCTACCTGGCTGGCAAACCGCTTGTCAATATTAGCTGCCTGCAGAATGCGGTATACCACCACCCGCAGCAAGGTGGCTAAAAACCAGGCTATGAGCAGCAGAACAGCAGCGCCAAGGATGCGTGGAGCATATTCAAAGATCTGCAACAAGAAGACGTTTAGTGGTTCAGCAATTAGAGTTAGACCTAAATACTGGAAAAAAGCGACCAGCACAAAAAACATGGCCAGATAAAAAGCAGCCCGGCCGATCCATTTTATCACCTCCGAATCGGCAGCTTCCTCGTCACCTTGTATCCAGCGAGCCAATTTCATGCCTGCATGTGTGCGGCGCAAAGCGCCTCGAACCAGTGAGGCAATTATTAAAGCAATTAACCAACCGATGACAAGTATAGCTATTGCTCCTAAAATTATGGGGAAATGAGCGGTAAACCATTCCCACAGGGAACCAAAAAATCCGGCTCCTATCATCGTAATCATTCCTTTCGTTTTATTAATTTGACTATACTGATCATATAGTCTTATTCCTATTTTCTACCCAAACGGTGTTGATTCCTGCCCTGTAAGTAAATTCGTATAGGAAATATCATTCTGGAGACGATCTAGTAGTCTGTCAACCCTTAAACTCTGACAAAGTGTCTACTATCTTGACTTTAGATCGACTAGCAATAAGCAAGTTTATACTTTTCAATTATTACAGTTTTAGTGTTGACGTTATACTAGTTTTAATGACTATTGAGTTAAGATACCTTAAACATTTGGGGGTGTGTACGAACAGTTCAGACTGACATAAATATAATCATAATTAGGTTGCCTCTCTTTTATAGGTGGCAACTTCATGTAATTGCCATAAACGGTGGTTAGATAATCATGCCATCCTTTGGGCACTGGAAATAAACCATCCTCAAACTGCTTATACTCCACTTCTTCAAACCAATTAGGAGACCAAACCTGACTTGTGTCGCCATAGTCACCAAAATGACCAACGTACAGAGAAGATATATTAATAGTGTTTTGATCATTGAATAACGATGCCAGCCATTCAATTAATGGGAATAACCTGGGACCTATTAACACTCGCGCTGTTATTAAAAAAAGATACTTGTTCAATTTGTATATACTGCGCAAGGGATTTGGAGACAACTTATCAATCCTGATATCATCGCGATAAAATTTTTCCCTCAGCTTCTCAATTTTGAGCAGCATGTACTTATGCATCTTCCGATATATAATAGAATCTGGAATATTGTCCAAAGGAAAAATATCTATACTGATGCCATGGTGCTTGGGCCTGTGAACTTTACTTTTTTCTACATATGCTGAGTTGTTACGGCATACCTTGGCAA
>PWUG01000261.1 GCA_003562605.1 Syntrophomonadaceae bacterium
AAACGACGTGGTTGTTAGATTGGTATTATTAACAATTAAGTCTGTAAAACTGCTGTTCCTGCTCACCTGGAGGTGATATCGATCTGCCCCGCCAGGCTCGGTCCACACAAAGGAGACCGATGCTGAAGGTACATTAGTATCGGTTTCAGGAGAGATTAATTCCGGTGCCGCGGGAGGTTGCGGGGGTGTGAAGTTAACAAAACCTCTTGTAGCCGACCAGGGACCCCAGCCGCCTCCCTCTTTGTATGCTCTCACTCGCCAGGTGAAGGCAGAGTTGTCATCAGGGAAATTATGCACATCAAATAAATAGGAAGTAACATTGCTATAATCATAAACAGTGGTCCCGTTGTCATCAACAATCTGAATCCGATATATTGAGACCCCAGCAATCGGGACCCACTCAAAATTAATTGTTGTACCGCCAACCTCGGCACCGTCTGCCGGTTTAACCAGTACTGGGGCCGGCGGGGGATGGGTAACATTGGTAAAAGACCTTAATGCCGACCAATTACCCCAGCCACCTTCCTCATTATAGGCTCTTACCCACCAATTGAAGGTGCTACCGTCATTGGGAAAATCTTCCACGGTAATAGAAGAAATTCCAATATTATTATTAGAGTAAAAGAGCTCGCTTGAACCGCTATAGAAAATTTGAAGATGATATTCCGTAGCCCCCGCAACCGGGCTCCAGGCAAAGTCAATTTCAGAGCCGCTTACTTCAGTCCCTTGTTCAGGCGTAAGCAAAGTCGGGGCAGGCGGGGGCGGTGGAGCGTGAGTAATATTATAAAAATACCCAATTCCTGACGGATCACTCCAGCCGCCTTCACCATAGGCCCGAACAACCCACTGAATAGTAGTCCCGTCATTAGGAAAACCGGACACGGTAATGTACGTGTCGGTGATGTTATTATCAACATAATTAAAAATAGTACCACCTAAATTGGAAATCGTAAGCTGGTATTTTGTAACCCCTTCAACCGGATTCCAGGCAAAGTAAATTTCAGTGCCGCTAACCTCGGCCCCTTGCGCAGGCGTAAGCAAAGTTGGAGCAGGAGGGGGCGGTGGGGCGTGAGTGATGTTAATGAAACTCCCTACTGAAAAACCACCCCAACCACCTTCACCAAAGGATGTCACCGACCAATGAATAGTGCTCCCGTCATTGGGAAAACCGGTTACGGTTATTGACGTCGAGGTAATATCATGGTTATCGTAATAGACTACTGTGTTATCATAAATATATAGTCTGTATTTCGTAGCAGCTGCAACCGGGCTCCAGGCAAAGTAAATATCTGTGCCACTTACCTCGGCCCCTTGTTCAGGCGTTAGCAGCGTCGGGGCCGGCGGGGGGTCTGTACTATAAACAATTCCGCCTGTCCACTGCAGAATAAATAATAATATTAAGACCGTTGATAAAACAATTTGCTTTCCTTTTTTGAACTTACCGGCCATCCCAATCATTCCCTTCAATTTATTAAATCTAAATGCTTAGAATAGATCACTAATCATAACGCTGAGCATTCCAGCCTTCGCTGGGCATAAGAGCAGTTACTATAAATTTTAGCATCCGGCATTCAACAACTATTAAACATTTTTGAATTGACTTAAAAAGGGCAATGTAGTATATTAAAAAGGATTTTTCGCATATTTCCCATTTTAATTGCAAATATATTTAGCCAGGCCCGAGAGGTTACTGCTGAACAGGAATAACCTGAAATGGAAGAAATCTTGCTAACAAAACTGATGCCCCCCGAGTTCGGCTCCTGGCTTTTGCCCAGGGAGCGGCTGCTGCAGAAAATTTTTAACCAAAAGAGCAGCACCCGAATCGTGCAAATTACCGCTCCGGCCGGTTACGGCAAGACCGTACTCGCGCAGCAGTTGAGCTTTGAACTTGATAACCCCCTGGTCTGGATCCAGCTTGACCGATACGACAACGATCCGGCCATATTTACACGCTGCCTGGTGAAAGGCTTGCGGAATCACTGGCCCGGCCTGGGCGAAAAGGTTCTTCAGGTCGCCGTTAAAGGATTTACCATCGGAAGAAATCCCCGCCTGATTGCCTCGCTTCTGATTAATGACCTGGTTCGCGCTGATGCAGAGCCGCTGCTGGTATTTGATGATTCTCACGTGCTGGTTGAACCATCAGTACAGGCCCTGCTGCAGGAGCTGCTTGAAAATTTCCCGCCCGGGGTATTTTGTGTTATCGCCGGGCGGACGTCTATACCCATAAACCTGCACCGCCTGTTCGCTGCCGGCAACGCTCTGTATATCGGTACAGAAGATCTTGCATTCTCCCGGGATGAAATTGCCGCGCTGCTTGAGAAACACTATGGCCCTCAACCGCCGGGAACAGTAGAGGAAATCGAAAAATACACCGGCGGTTGGCCGGTGGCTCTGGAACTGGCCGAAGTGCTGCTGCCGGGTAAAAAGTCCCCAGATCTGCAAAGCATGCTGGACAAAGCGCCCTCACTCTATGATTACCTGGCCGCGGAAATCCTGGAGAAACAACCACCGGATTACCGAAAATTCCTTCTTGAAAGCGCCGTCCTGGAAACACTCACACCTGAAGAATGCGACCGCCTGCTGGAGCGGAAAGACTCAGCGGCAATCCTTGAATCCCTCTATAAGGAGCATCACCTGCTGATACCTATAAGCGGAACGGATAAAGCGTACCGACTGCACCAGTTATTCAGATCATTCCTTCTCCAGCGCCTGGGAGAGAAACGGTTAGATCTGCAGCGCCGGGCGGGGCGGCAGGCTTTACTGAATGGTCAAAGCGAGAAAGCTGTGGAATATTTTTTACAGGCAGGTATCGATGCCGAGGCGGAAATGGTCCTGGAGGAAACCGGACGGAAGGTGCTGTCTGAGGGACGCTGGCAGACATTAGCCCGCTGGATGGAAGAGCTGAAAGATGAACAGGGCCACAGTAATCCCTGGTTTTTATACTACCGCGCTGTTGTGGAGGTTTACCGGGGGCGGCTTTATGAAGCCGAGCAATGGGCCGAAACGGCAACCACTATGTTTGCTGCGAAAAAAGTTAACGCTGGGCTGATGGAATGCCGCTTGCTGCAGGCTCGGATTTTTCGCATCCGGGGGCATTACCGGGAAAGCCTGGCTCTGCTGGAGCAGGCTGTCAATCAAACAGAGCAGGCAGCAGGTCAGCGTTTCGACATAATCCTCGAAAAAGGCTATAACCTTTTCCTGTCCGGCAACTTGAAGGGGGCGGAATCCTATTTAACCGAAGCATTGAAACTGACCAGACAGTCCGGCGACATGCAAGCCGCCGTATATCTGACCGAAGCCCTCGGCAATATCTGCTATCAACAGGGCAAACATGCAAAGGCAATGCAGTTATACCAGTGGTGCTTGAGGGTTTCCAAAGAAGGCTCACTGCCCGGTTATTATATTCAGGATGCTATACCCTACATTTTCTGCGACTGGGGAGAGTTGGATAAAGCCAGAGAATTCGCGGAAAGGTTTTTAGCTATCAAAGAAAGATACGGGCCGGTGGAGACCCTACCTTCAGCCTACTCCACTCTGGCCTACGTCTACTTCGAGTTGGGCGACTATACTAAAGTGGAAGAATTAATTCGCAATGCTCTTGAGATACATAATCAGCATGGCAGAGAAAGGTTTTTCTTCCTGCTAAATCAGAT
>PWUG01000142.1 GCA_003562605.1 Syntrophomonadaceae bacterium
GGGTTGTTCGGCTCATTTTTACCCAACCCGACCCCGTCAATAAAAATAAAGAGCAGACGCAAGATTCAGCCTCCGTTTTATTCGCCTGTAAATTCTTTAATTAGCCTCTTCAGTTTCCTGTTCTTCATTTAGAGGTTCTTCGGTTTCTTCAACTTCGGGCTCCGCTTCAAATCCAAAATCATCCGGACGTTCTCCAAGTGTGACGATAATCTCATTTGCTTGCCCATCACGGAAATAGGTAATAGTAATAGTATCGCCCGGGTAAAAATCCAGCAGTCGATCGAATAGTTGAGCCAGGTACTGAACATCCTTCCCGTCCATTGATACTATAATATCATCTGCCATCAAACCTGCCCGCCCGGCAGGACTTTCAGGATCTACATCAACAATAAGGACTCCCTTTTCAGGTTCCATATCACTATAATCAACCCAGTCATCGATAATAACTCCCAGGTGCGGACGGATAACCCGCCCGTGTTCTAAAAGATCATCCATCACCCTCGCTACCGTATTGCTGGGGATGGAAAGGCCAATCCCCTCAACTCCAAGCAATGATATTTTTGCAGTATTAATGCCGATTATTTCTCCATTTAAGTTGACAAGCGGGCCACCACTGTTGCCTGGATTAACCAGAGCATCGGTCTGCACAAAGGTGTATGCGTATGCACTGCCGGGAAACCTGACCTGTCTTCCGACTGCGCTGATTATACCAGCAGTCACTGACTGCTGGAAAAAGCCAAGTGGGTTACCGATAGCCATTACGGTTTCTCCCGTCCGAATTATATCTGAATCACCAAGCGCCATTTCAGTAAGACCGGTTTCTTCAATGTGCAGAAGGGCCAGATCGGTTAAAATATCGAACCCAACCAGTTCAGCATTGTAGCGGCCTTTATCTGGGATTACTACGGTTAAACCATCCGCACCTTCAACAACGTGATGGTTGGTTACAATATAGCCATCTGATGATATAATCACACCTGACCCCGACTCAACCTGTTCGAGGCTCGTTTCACCAAAACGGGTTATATAAACATGCTTGTTGACACCAACAACAGCCGGCATCACTTCACTGATAACATCCGCCAGGTTAGAGCCTGGGATGGGCAATGGTTGCGGAATCGATTCTTCCTGCGTGCCATTCTCGGCTTCAATCGCAGTGTCTTCAATTTCAGGAACCAGGATAAACATAAACAAACCGTAAACCAGGGCTGCGCCTAAAAGAATACCCAGGATGCCAAATGACAGGTAGCCGATGAAGGACCAACAGGCTCCACCCAGGTTCGAATGTTTATTATAATCGTGTTTTTGATCCATAGAGGATTCACTCCTTTACCGATAGTTTATAATAAGAGATTTATGTCGTAAAGGGAAAGAGAATTTTTTGAACCTGTTTTAGCTATTTCAATCCAGGTTTCCGGAGTTCTCCTGATAATCTAATTCGCTTACCCGGCGAATGTTTGCTCCCAGTTGAATCAACTTCTGTTCGAATTTGTCATATCCTCGATCAACATGTTCTACTGCATTAATCTCGCTATCGCCGTCAGCTGTAAGAGCAGCGATGATCAATGCTGCTCCGGATCTGAGGTCAGGAGCTGTGACAGGAGCACCCGTCAAAGGAATACCGCCTTCCACCAGGGCGGTGCGCCCTTCAACTTTGATCCGGGCACCCATTCGTTTTAGCTCATCAACATGATTGTAGCGGCCATCGAAAACATTTTCCGTAACAACACTGAGCCCCCTGGCGGCTGTCAGCAAGACCATACCCGGAGGCTGGAGATCCGTCGGAAAACCAGGATAAGGAAAAGTTTTCAGATCGGAAGGCAGCAGAGATTCATTACCCTCTACTTTAACAGTTTCCGGCTCTATCTTAACTCTTGCACCAATTTCTCTTAGCTTTGCTGTTATCGCTTCAATGTGCTTCGGAATGATGTCTTCAATAGTAACGCTGCCCCTGGTCGCTGCCGCAGCGAGCATGAATGTTCCTGCTTCAATTCTATCCGGAATAATTGTATGCCTGGCACCGGAAAATTTTCGGACGCCCTCTATCCTAATTACATCGGTTCCCGCGCCCCTGATCGAGGCCCCCATTGCATTCAGAAAGTTTGCCAAATCTACAATTTCCGGTTCTTTAGCCACATTTTCCAAAACGGTTCTTCCTTCAGCCGCAGCCGCCGCCAGCATCAGGTTAATTGTCGCCCCTATGCTGACCACGTCTAAATAAATACGTGCTCCGACCATTTTTTCGGCTGATAATTTAATCATTCCGTGTTCAATATTTATTGTTGCTCCCAAAGCAGAAAACCCTTTCAAATGCTGATCTATTGGCCTTGGTCCCAGATCGCAGCCTCCGGGGATAGGGACCTCTGCTCTGCCGAAACGAGCAAGCAGGCTGCCCATAAAGTAATAAGAAGCACGCATTTTTTTCACCAGTTCATAGGAAGGGGCTATTTGAGAAAGATTCCCCGGAGTGAGCTCCAGGGCGTCTCTACCCCTCCTGCGTATTGTTACTCCGAGATTTTCAAGTATTTTAATCATTGTGCGGACATCGGTGATATCCGGCAGGTTTTCGAGCTGAACTGTGCCTGATGTCAATACTGCAGCCGGAAGCACTGCAACAGCAGAATTTTTAGAGCCACTAATTCTTACTTTGCCGGACAGGGCAGTCTTCCCCTTAACAATAAATTTTTCCATAATGACCTCCTGTTTCGCTTCAGTCGACTAATGCATTGCTTCCTTATCATCAAATAAACTTTACTGCATTTAATCCAGTATAACACTATCCTGCTCTAAATTACCGGTAAACGCATTGATATAATAATACTCTTTCCCATCTAAGGCAATCCTCCATACAGGAGGTATTTCCCATTTTTCTGCATCATACTCCCCGCTATAATAACCCAGTTCTATCTGCTTAATTTGTCTCGGCTCCGGACTTGGCCCCAACTCGTTAACCAAATTTGTTAAGGCTTTAGTTGCGGGGATCACTTCCATTTCCCTGGGCGGCATCCTTTTAGTCGGGCTTAGCCAGTATATTTCAACCAATTCTATATAGTCAGATTCTAGCACCACTTTTAGCTGACTGGCATATATTGGGACATCTTCGATGGTCTGATAATAATGAAAATTTATCCGCTCTTCACTATTTTCCATATAATCGAAGTGAATTCCCTCAGGCATAAGTTTTTTGTCTTCTAAAAACTGCTTGATCATAATCTTTATTTCCCGTTCTTCCAGGTTAATTGCATCTTCCACCAGGAAAATACCGGGATCGTAAACAATCCGAATAAGGCCGTTTGGATGAATGATAGCCGTCTCGCCTTCAGTCTGAAAGTTTGATGTATTCCCGGATTCACTGCCCCTTGCACCTTTTTCTATAAAATGTTGTAGAATTTTTCTTTGAAAATCAAGCGCCGTTGACACTGTCAGAAAATCGCTTGCTCGGACTGACCGGTCCAGAGATACTTCCAGGATATAATTGTTATCGCTAAGCACAGTCTCTGTAGCCCGTAAATCTTCAGCAGTAATTGCTACTCTCGTCAGCCGGCCAAAATCGGGCCAGAACAGGTGGTAACCGAGAAATATATTTAGCCCTGCAAAGGCGATTATCAATATCGATTTGGCACGCCCGAGGTTCACAGTAAATCCTCCTTGCTGAGAGGTTCCAAATTATCGGCTTTAAGGAAGATTTTTTTTCCGTTAATCTGGATAAGCCAGACCGGTTCACCTTTGTAGGCATTTGCAGACCCGGTTACTGCATAACCGAGACTCATCTTTTCAAGAAATAATCCTGGTTCAGTTTCGGACAGGTTGGCAATATAAATTTTTAAAGCCGCTTGCAAAGCTTCGTGCCAAACAGCAGCCGACAATTGCTCACCGTTTTCCTGGCTGGTGTCCACGGGAATAAAAACAGAACGCGCGCTGTAAATCAGACCACGGTCATTAAATAAAACCCTGGTCCCGTGATTGGTAAAAAACGGATATCCCTTGTGGTAAATGCTCCACTCGGCAAAATAATATTGTGCTCTTCCCCATCCATCCAGATACAGATTTTCAAAGCGAAGTCCTTCGGGCCAGCCACCATGATAACTGATTAGAGAACTGCTGTTAAACATAGCGTCAGCATAAGATGAGGTTGCCTGACCTTCCTCTAAACCGGGAGATGAGTATTCAAAGCCGGTATCGCTTAAACGCAGGCCCCTGTTACCATCAGTATATATCAATCCTCCATCTTTTTCCTCGATAACACGAGCCAGATTATGATCGACAAAAAAAGTTTTCAGGATCAGATCGCGATCGATCTCCTCCGGCCTCAGAATCAACCTGCTCATTTTTACTGTATCCACAGGCACATAGATTGGCGCCCTGATATTCAGGTCATGTTCAAGAACTGTCGATAGCAAATCATCGGTCAGGATTGTGTAGATTACTTGGTCCCCGGCGGAAATATCCACGATTAACCTGTTAAATATCTCCACGTTTTCGGAAGACAGCTGTAACCTTAATTCCATTCCATTCGTCTGCCCCGATAAATCCAGCCAAAGATTCTCTTCAAGCGAGTAAAGGTTTATTTCACTAATCATGGATTTTGCAGATTCAGGCAACCATGGCACCCCTGCACCTACCGGAAGTTCCGGTTTGAGATGATAAGTCAGCACGTTCAGGACATCTTCAACGGGCATATCATCTCCGGTATGAGAAGAGCTATCCGCTTCCCGGAGGATTTGAGATACTGTTTCCCACAATTGATTATAAAAAGGGTCGCCTTTTCTAAAAATATAGTAGCCCTCATCAGCAGCAAAAGCAATTTCCAGGGGTTTCACGACTTCTTCCAATGGGCGGGGCTTTTCCACAATAATTCTTTCATAAACTTCTTCAGCAATTAATTGGGCCGGTTTTTGACCATACCACAACTGATAAGTCAAAAGGAGGCTTAAACCAACCAGAAGGAAGAGCAAAATACTTTTAATTTTCTCAATCAAGTCAGCGACACCTCCTCGCTTTCCGTCCGGGGCAGAGTAAAGGAAACCTTTGTCCCAACTCCAAGTTTACTCTCTATCCAGATAGCTCCACCATGGCCCTCGACAACTTTACGGGCAATTGAAAGCCCCAGTCCGGTTCCACCGAAATCACGGCTGCGTGTTTTTTCAACTCTGTAGAAACGCTCAAAAACCCTCGGCAGCTCGTTTCCCGGAATACCGCTTCCCGTGTCATCGATAACAATTTTTATAAAACTACCTTCGTCGTTTGAGCTGATTCTTATATCCCCATCCGGAGCAGTATACTTTAGTGCATTAATTAGCAAGTTAGAAAAGACGCGCATCACTTTATCCCGATCAATAAATACTGCAGCACAATCGGGATCGATCAAGACTTCTATGCGCGGAAATTTGACACTCAGTTTCTGCTTAAGTTGCTCAACGGCCTCCAGGGCTAGATCATGCAAATCAATTTCACTTTTTTGCCAGTAAGCCTGGCTGGAATCCATCTGAGACAGAACTAAAAGGTCTTTAACCATTGAAACCATGCGATCAGTTTCCCGGGCCAGGACTTTGAGAAAACGATCACGCACCCCGGGTTCTTCTGCGGCACCATCAAGTAAGGTTTCAACATAACTTTTTACCGTTGCAAGTGGAGTCCTCAACTCATGAGAAACATCTGCGACAAATTCTTCCTGGCGGCGGGTAAGCTCTCTTTCCCGGGTAATATCATGCAGGACGATCAGCGTACCGTCAAGCTTACCTTTATCAACCTTGAATGGAGCAATCTTCACCTCCATTGTACAGTCAGGAGCACTTCTCGAAATTTCTGCAGTTAACGGGGCCTGGCGGCGGACAAACTGACGCATTGTATCAGAACCGATCAAATTTCGCAGCAGGTTAAAACCGGAACGATTCGGGGCAGGAACCTTTAAATTGAGGTTTTTAATCAGGTGGCTTGCAGATGGATTGACCTGGATCAGTCGGCCTTTTCCATCAAGGGCAACAATTCCGTCGCTCATATTGTTAATGATTGCCTCGACTTTACTTTTTTCTGACGACATTTCATCTATGGTGTAATTAAGCTGCTCGGCAAGGTAGTTGAATGTTTCTCCCAACCGCCCTATTTCATCCGCTGTTTGCACCTTTATTTTACGGGAAAAATCACCAGCGGCCATAAAATTTGCCTGATCGGTTACTTCTTTGATTGGTGTGGTAATCGTTCTAGTTAAAACAATTCCCAGGATAAAACTTACCGCCAGGGCCAGACCGACACCTGTCAGCAAGATGGTTTTTACTTCGTTAAGCGTGTTGTCAACTGATCTAAGAGAACCGCTTAAATAAATGACTCCTATTGTGCTCTGATCGTTCCGGATAGGGTAGGCCATATAATAGCGTCTTTCCCCGTTAGCAGGGTCAAAACGCACGTCATCGCTTAAATGGCCTGCCAAAGCACGGGTGATTTCATCACGGATTAATCGGCGCCCGATCAGGGTCTCGCTGCCGGAGGTCCCGATAACGTGGGCAAAACTATCGAGGATAATGATTTCCATTTCATATAAGTCTCTAAACTCACGAGCGAGCCTAACAGTATCCTCAGTCCAGGTCTGCCCTTCCCCAAAGCCGGGCTGCATGAAGACAGAAAGAAGCCTGGCCTGATTTTCCAGGCTCTCTTTATAGTTACGAAGATAGTATTGCTCCAGTGACTGCACAAGGTAAACACTGATTAATTGTAGTGAAAAAAGGACCAGCATAATGTAGATAAATATTATCTTCCACTGGAGGCTGTTAAATAATTTACCTCCGCCTAAAATAATAACCGACACCCCTCTTGGTATGTATATATTCAGGCCTTGCAGGGTTAGGCTCCAGCTTCTCACGCAGGCGACGGACAGTAACGTCAACTGTTCGATCATCACCAACATAGTCGTAGCCCCACACCTGATCCAACAGCTGTTCCCTGCTGAATACATGTCCCGGCTTGAGCATCAGGTAAACCAGCAGATTGAACTCCCTCTGGGTCAGATCCACCGGCTTGCCCTGATTATAAACCTGCACTTCATCCCGATCCACAGTAATCTTGCCGACTACTAATTTGCCTTTGTCATTATCCGAGAATGTGTTTTTTACTTTACTCCGGCGCAGGATAGCTTTGATCCTCGCCGTTACTTCTCTGGCGCTGAAAGGTTTAGTGACATAATCATCCGCACCCAGCTCAAGGCCAAGCACTTTGTCCATTTCCATTTCTTTTGCCGTCAGCATGATAATAGGAATATCCCGGCTTGAACGTATCTCACGACAGACTGTAAAACCGTCTTTTTTCGGCAGCATAATATCTAGAACAATCACATCAGGACTTTCAGTTTCAACCATTTTCAGGGCTTCCTCACCGTCGAAAGCAGTAACAACCCGGTAGCCTTCCTTTTCCAGGTTATATTTCAGAATCTCAACGATCGGCTTTTCATCGTCGACGATTAAAACTTTTTCGGTCAATCCTACCACTCCACCCGTTTAGTGTAAAAAAATTGACTCATAAGTCCAATATATCATGTATAACAATATAGGTGCCATAAAAAAGCCCTTCTCCAGCGGGAGAAGGGCTCGGCATCTTATTTCTTCCCGCTCAAGGGTTAAAGAATCTCAGCGGATCTATTGGCTTGTGCTGATAATAAGTATGCCATTCCCCGGAACCATCGTCAAGGCGGACTTCGAAATGCAGGTGAGGACCGGATGAACGGCCTGTGGATCCGACTCGTGCAATTACATCGCCCTGGTTTACACTGTCACCTTTGGAAACCAGGTTTTCACTATTGTGCAGGTAGAGGGTCCAGAATGATCCATGATATAAAATCAGATAGTTACCCTGCGAACCACCGCGGCCTGAAAACCAGACCACACCACTATCGGCAGCCAAAACACTAGTACCTGCAGGAGCATGAATATCAATTCCTGTATGATATGTACTAAAGCCCCTTCCGGGAGTTACTGCCCCACCATCCTCGACAGGCCAGACAAATTGACCACTGCCTACCGAAGGCACCTTGGCAGTTCCATGCGCTTCAACCTGGGTTACAGGTTCTTCAATTATCCTCTCACTAACTTTTGTCCTTTCAGTTTCAACCCCATTCTTGCGGGTTATGTGGTAAACTATCTCCTTTGTCCCTTCCTGTCCCGGAGTTGTAATCTTGCTTTGTACTATCCACATTTCTTCGTCGTAAACAACTTCCGCCGAAAACGGTATTTCTTCAAACACTGTAACTTCTTCCAGAGTTTTAACATGCACTTCGGCTTTATTCAGGGGTTGCACTTCTATTTCAGGCGGTGTATCTGGGGCGGCACTAAAAAATGCATCAAGGTTACTTAGACTGTTGGATTGGCGGCTGTCAAATGAACCGCGCCAGGCTGAAGAAGGCAGCAGCTCCGCCTGCAGGGGGTCGGCCGGCTGATCTTCTACCAGCAGAGTAGCAACACCTTCCGGGGAGAGCACTTTATCGGGGTCAACACTACAGGCTTCCAGTTCTAAATCCTCAACAATAAAAGCATCGACAACTTTAACCCCACCGCCGTCATGACTGTATGACGCTTTCAGCGAGTCAATGACAAGCTCAAGATCTTCTTCTGAACTAACGGGAACCAATGGGATCCCGTCAATCTTGAGCATAAAAGCTTCCGTTCGAAAAGATATGTGGTTTCGGATTGCTGTGCGGACTGTATCAGGCTCGGGTTTGTAGTCAGGCCTGAATTCTTTATTCAGGGTAATCTTGTCACCTGGCTCCATTCTCATCCCGTATAGTTCACCGCAACGATCAGTCAGGTCTGCGACAAATTCTTCTATATCCTTTGCATCCTCTACCACTCCCACTTCCCGGTCATTAAAAAGCACCACATAAACATAATGATTCATGTAGTCGTAAATACCGAGAAGCATTATAACAGAAATTGAAGCTGCAGCTAAAAAAGATGGTCCGCGTAGCTTTCTTGATCTAAACCACAGCTTTATTCTTAAAAATAAAGTTTTATATTTGGCAGGCCTCTTAATTTTCGGACTTTTTCCGGCAGGCACAATTTGGACAGACTTTGATCTCATAAAGAGAGTCCTTTCTGCGATTCTAGGTATCGTTTGCCGACGTTATATCTACTTGTCTTTCCGGAATAAAAAATCTTTAGATAAAAATAGTAGGCTTTACTTCGACAAAAAACTGATAATTCCTGCTTATATGAATAGATCTTAATCAAAGAGTATTTCCCATATCAACAAAAATAACGGTATCACCTATCTGGCTGACCGTTAACTTAAGTGATTATAACACTTTTAACGTTCCTGATCAAATCATCCGTTAGCAGGCAGGCGAGTTTAGCCAGTCAGCTGTTCTGCAGTCGGTTGGTGATTTCCCTCGCTGCCAGCATACCCGTTGCCGAAGCCTGGATTAACCCCCGCGTAACTCCAGCCCCGTCACCAACAGCAAAAAGATTTTTAATTTCCGTTTCGAGGTTACGGGTCAGGCATAACCGGTATGAATAAAATTTGACTTCTATACCATACAACAAGGTATGGCGCGAGTTAACTCCCGGTGCCAGTTTATCGAGAGCTTCAAGCATCTCAATAATTGCCAAGAGATATCTGTAAGGCAATACAAGGCTTAGATCACCCGGAGTAGCCTCCGCCAAAGTAGGCCGGACAAGCCCCCGGTGAATACGCTCAGGGGTTGAACGACGCCCCATCAGTAGATCGCCCAGGCGCTGTATAATTACACCGTCTCCCAGCATATTGGCAAGGCTGGCTATATAACGACCGTAACGAATCGGTTCGGTAAAAGGCTCGGTAAAAGTTTTACTTACCAGAAGGGCAAAATTAGTATTGTTCGTTCTCGTTTCAGCAAAGCTATGACCGTTAACAGTAACCAACCCATCGCTGTTTTCCGTTACCACAACACCATAAGGATTCATACAAAAAGTTCGGATCCGATCATCAAACTGGCTTGTAAAATAGATCAGCTTTGATTCATAGATCTTGGTGGTCAGGTTTTCCATGATCACGGCAGGCACTTCCACCCTGACTCCGATATCGACGGGATTGTTGGTCCCTTTTAATCCAAGACGATTCGATTCACGGTGCATCCACTCTGCGCCAATTCTGCCGGGACCGCAGATAACGTACTTCGAAGCGTAAGTTTCTCCGGACTTGAGCTTAACCCCCGTAACCAAACCATTTTCACTTAACAGTTCCTCCACTGTATTATTCATCAGTATATCTATACGGCCAAGCAGGGCGCTGTGCATTTTTTCAAGAACGCGGTAACAATTTTCAGTACCCAGGTGCCTGATTTTCGCCGGTATTAAACTCAGACCGGCGGCAGCTGCGCTGCGTTCTATATCCTTGATCGCCTCGTCATCCGTTCCATAGATAACTTCAGAGGCCCCATAAGCGAGGTAAACCCTGTCCACTTCTTCAATCAACTTTTCAATAGAGGCCTGATCGATATATTCATTTAAGTAACCGCCAAATGCCGAAGTCAGGGTAAGTTTTCCATCACTGAAAGCGCCGGCTCCACCCCAGCCGCAGGTAACAGCACAGGGGTCACAACGCAGGCAACGGCCATATTCACGCTGCGTTTTACAGTGACGTTTCTCCAGGGGGGCCCCTTTATCTATAATCAGGATCTTTGCATTACTTCCTGAGGTTAGCTCCATTGCGGCAAAGATGCCGGCAGGGCCGGCACCAATTATAATAACATCATATTTTTTGCCTCTCATTTACTATCGACCTTCTTCTTTAATTGATTCACGGGCGATATTGGCAAACTTTGTAAAACGGTCGAGGAAATACAGCTCCAGCATGCCCGTAGGCCCATTGCGCTGCTTGGCGATACTAATCTCTGCAATATTTCCTTTTTCGGTATCTTTGGTGTAATAGGCCTCACGATATATAAACATTACCAGGTCGGCATTGGCTTCTATACCGCCCGATTCCATAAGGTCACTGAGAATGGGGCGGCGATCCGGCCTTTTTTCTACTGCCCGGCTTAGCTGGGAGAGTGCAACCACCGGGACGCTCAGTTCTTTGGCCAGGGCTTTCAGGGCCCGTGATATCTCTGACAGTTCCTGCTGCCGGCTCTCAAAACGGCTGAAACCGCGCATTAATTGCAGGTAGTCGACAAAGATTGCCTGCAGTCCTTTTTCGGCTTTTAAGCGGCGCGCCTTTGCCCGAACCTCCATTACAGAAAGGGTGGCAGAATCATCAATATATAGCGGCGATTCACTTAGCGGCCCAACCGCCCTGGTAAGTTTGTGCCATTCATCCTGGGAGAGAAAGCCTCGCCGCATATTTTGGGCATCAATTTGAGCTTCAGAGCAGAGTAAACGCTGGGCTAACTGTTCTTTTGACATCTCCATACTAAAAAATGCTGTTGGCATTTTTTCCTTTACTGCTATTTGTTGAGTCATATTTAAAGCCAGGGTTGTTTTACCCATACTTGGACGAGCGGCAATAACAATTAGATCGGATTTTTGTAAACCGGAAGTAATTCGGTCCAGATCGGCAAAACCTGTTGCAAGGCCGGTTACCCCTTTTTTTTCATCATAAAGCTTTTCTATGCTGTCAAAAGCCTGGACAAGGACATCTTTAAGCGAAGCAAACCCCTGGTGTTTACCGCGACGACCTATCTCAAAGATCAACTGTTCTGCTTCATCGAGAAACTCATCGACATTGGCCGGTGCATCAAAGCTGCGAGACACAATACCTGTTGCCGCCTGGATTAGAGCGCGTAATATGGCCTTTTCCCTGACAATCTGGGAGTGGTACTGTACGTTAGCTGCAGTAGGGACTGCGTTGGCCAGGGTCACCAGGTAAGACCTTCCGCCAACATCTTCCAGGCATTGATTTTGCTGCAATTCTTCAGACAAGGTTACCAGATCGACCGGTTCACCTTTTTCACTTAAGGAAATAATTCCGGAAAAGATTTTTTGGTGGGCCGTACTGTAAAAATCCTGGTCTGCCAAAAGTTCTGCAGCAGCATATATAGCCTCTTTGTCAATAATCATTGATCCGAGTACCGACTGCTCAGCCTCTTTACTCTGGGGTGGAACCCTGTCACTGAGAACAACCAACCACGGCAGCCTCCTTACGCTAAACTTATTCCTCTTTGCCCACTTTAATAATTATTTCAGCCTTAACACCTGGATACAGACGTAAAGCAGCTGTATAGCTGCCGACATTTTTAATTGGTTCTGATAGCTCAATTTTCTTTTTATCTATCTCAAAGCCTTCCTCCAAAAGCTTCCCGGCGATGTCAGCCGGGGTTACCGAACCAAAAAGACGGCCGCCTTCGCCGGCAGGCAATGAAAAAAGCAGCACTTTTTGAGAAATCTTCCCGGCCTGGCTCCTGGCCTGTTCCTCCTGGTATCGGTTTTCGGCTTCTTCCTTCTCCTGGCGCTGCTTCCAATCTCTAAGCCTCTGTGGAGTTGCTTCTACAGCCAATCCACGGGGTAAAAGGTGATTACGGGCATACCCGGGTGCGACCTCTTTTAAATCTCCCTTTTTACCCAAATTTGGGATATCCTGCTGCAATATTATTTGCATCTTTGACCGCTCCTTTTAGTCAACTTGACTGTAAATTCGCTTTTCGCAGCGCTCAATCCTGCAACCACAAAACGGTGCCCGGAAATATCCTCCCGACACCGTTGTGCACAACCCGCCTGACACCTGCTTATTCAGTGGTAAAAGGAAGCAAGGCCATTATCCTGGCTTTTTTGATTGCCCTGGTCAGCTGACGCTGATGCCTGGCGCAATTACCGGAAATACGACGTGGGAGTACTTTCCCTCTCTCGGTAACAAAACGATTTAATTTTTCATACTGCTTGTAATCTACACTTTCAATTTTATCTACACAGTAACTGCATATTTTTTTCTTCGGTTTTCTTCCTCTGTCACGCCTCAATTAGTCACCCTCCTTCCGCTAAAAGGGAACATCATCTCCACTGATATCAAGATCTTCTCCTCCGGGGCTGTCAAAATTCTCCGTCTCTTTTTGTTCCGAACTGCGTCCCCGATCAAGAAAGCGAACATTATCGGCAACCACTTCAGTTACTTTGCGTTTCACTCCCTCGTTATCTTCATAGGAGCGAATCTGAAGTCTGCCCGCTACAGCAGCTAAACTTCCTTTTTTGAGATAATTGGCACAGCTTTCTGCCTGCTTTCGCCAGGTTACGATTTTGATA
The DNA here is from genome assembly GCA_003562605.1 of Syntrophomonadaceae bacterium. Next base: position 13,194 of record PWUG01000142.1, read on the forward strand.
AAATCAGTTTCTCTTTCTCCCTGTTGATTGGTAAAAGGACGGTCAACCGCAAGGGAAAAAGTAGTTACCGGTATTCCACTGCCTGCTGTATAGCGGAGTTCCGGATCATGGGTTAAGCGACCGATTAATACTACCTGATTTAACATAGATACACCGTCCTTCCGGTTATATAATTCGTTGAAGTTATTCGCCTTGCTTTTCTTCTTCTCCTGCCTCTTCTATCGACCCCTCTGAATCAGGAGCAGGTTCTTCTGCTTCAGGTTCTTCTGCTTCAGGTTCTTCTGCTTCAGGTTCTTCTGCTTCAGGTTCTTCTACTTCAGGTTCTTCTGCTTCAGGTTCTTCTACTTCAGGTTCTTCTGCAGCTTCAACATCAGTAGTTTCAAC